>CAYMSE010000341.1:0-6979 GCA_964392935.1 uncultured Oleiharenicola sp. | reverse complement strand
CGCCCTCGCCGGCGCGGAACGGGTACGGATTGGTGCCGTAGGGCACGAACGCGCCGTTCCCCGCGGCGTCCTGCACGAACAGGATCGACCATTCGGGATCGAAGAAAGTGACCGTGCAGGCAAGTTCGAGGCCGACGGCCTGCGACTTCTGGTACGAGGTCAGGTCCCAGTATTGCTGGATCGAGGTGACGACGGGCCGGCCTGGTTCCTGGGCGGCGGAACGCAAGGCGCCGGCCAGAACGATGGCGGCAAACAAGCGGCCGGCCAGGCGGATAGACGACTGACCGATGCCACCAAGACGGACTGGCGGTCGCAGGTTTTGCACAGACAAACGGATGAAGCGCGAGGGACCGGCCCTATTATCGGCCGAATTCCCCGATTGAGAAGGCCTTTGTTGCCCGGAGGCGCCGCGAACTTGGGCGGCTCAAGTAAAATTGTAGCCGCCATCCCATGTAGGTCGGGGTTCATCCCCGACTGTCGGGCGTAAAGCCCGACCTACAGATGCGGCTGCGGAATTTTTGAAACCGTCCTAAACGACCTGCAGGTCCCGGCGCGCGGCCGTTTCGAGTGCCGCGAGTCCCGATTCGACCGCCTCGGTCGTCGGACCCTCAACCAGCAGCCGCAATTTGGGCTCGGTGCCGGAGTAGCGGACCAGGACGCGACCGGAAGCGCCCAGGGCGTGTTCCAGTTGCCGGATGGCTGCGGTCAGGTGCTCCAGCGATTCGAGCGGACGCTTCTCCTGCACCCGGAGCGCGCGCGCGAGCGACGGGAACTTCCGCAGGACGCGTCGCAACGACGACAAGGGTTCCCCGGTCGCCAGCATGACTTCGAGAACCTTCAGCGCCGCGACCAAGCCATCGCCCGTCGGGGCGACATCCGTGGAGATGATGTGGCCGGACGATTCGCCCCCGAGTTGGGCGTGCTCGGCGAGCATGCGTTCGATGACGTAGCGGTCGCCCACGTCGGTGCGCAGGACACGTCCCCCGGCGGCCGTGACCGCGGCGTCGACGCCGAGGTTGCTCTGTACTGTCACAAACAGCGTGCGGCCCGGCAGCCGGTTGGCGCGCAGCGCGTGGACGGCCAGAATGGTCAGGATTTCGACGCCATCAAGCAGCTCGCCGCGCTCGTCGCAGAGAATGCACCGGTCGCCGTCGCCATCGTGGGCGATGCCCAGGCGGGCGCCATGCGCCTGCACCGCGGCGCACATGGCCTCCGGGTGCTCGCTCCCCACCCCTTCGTTGATGTTCCGCCCGGTTGGCGCCGCGCCGATCGCGATGAGGTCGGCGCCGAGTTCGCGCAGCACGGCGCCGCTCGTGCGCACCGTGGCGCCGTGCGCCGTATCGAGCACGATCCGCCAACCCGCGAGGCGGCCGGCAAGCACCGCGCTCATCGCGGCGATGTAGTCGCGTTCCGCATCGCGTGCGGGCGCCGGCCGGCCGGAAGCCGGGGGGCGGACGTCGGGGAGCAGGCTTTCGATCGCCGCTTCCTCGGCATCCGTGAGCTTCACGCCGCCGGACCCGAAGAACTTGATGCCGTTGTCGGCGGCCGGATTGTGCGAGGCTGTCACGACGACGCCCAGCACGGCGCGTTGCCGGCAGACGGCGCGGGCTACCGCCGGGGTCGGCACGACGCCCAGGGAAACGGGCCGCAGGCTGCCCTGCGCCAGACCGTCGGCGAGCGCCTGAACCAGCGAGACTCCGGAGGCGCGCGTGTCGCAGCCGATCAGGACCTCGCCCGCCTGGCCGGCGGCGGTGGCCCAGCGGGCCGCAGCCAGGCCGAGGCGCGCGGCGAAATCCTCGTTGATGACGGGACCGCCGTAGGGGCCACGGACGCCGTCGGTGCCGAAATAGCGACGCTTCATGAACGGTAGAATTCGCGGGTCGCGGCGATCTTCGCCCGCACGGCGCCACCGACCAGGAGTTCGCGGGCCAAGGCCACGCCGTCCTCGATCCGGGAGGTGCGCCCGACCACATAGAGCGCCGCGGCGGCATTGAGCGCGACGGTGTCCACCAAGCCGCCGGGGCCGTTCCCGCCCAGGACCGCCTCGACGATGGCCAGGTTGGTGGCGACGTCCCCGCCTTGGAGTTCGCTGAACGGCGCCGTGGGCAGTCCGAAGGACTCGGCGCCCCAGGTGCCGCGCAGCTCCCGATGGCGGCCCACGCCCTGCACCCGGTTGGGCGTGGCGGTGGTCAGCTCGTCAATGCCGCGGTTCTCCGCGATGACGCCGTGGGCCACGAGACCGGCCGGCTGGCCGAGTTCCTCCAATGCGAGGGCCATCGTTTCGACCAGCGGCAGGGCATAGACGCCGAGCAGGACGTGTGCGGGACGCCCCGGATTGATGAGCGGGCCCAGGATGTTGAAGACGGAGCGGCGACCCTGGGCGGCGAGCAGCTTGCGGACCGGGCCGACGTATTTGAAGGCGGGATGGTAGTTCGGGGCGAAGAAGAACGCGAAGCCCAGCTCCTGCAGGGCCCGGCGGGATTTCTCCGGCGAGGCCCCGAGATCGAGTCCGAGGCCGGCCAGCAAGTCGGCGCTGCCGCATTTCGAGGTGATGCCGCGATTGCCGTGCTTCATCACCGGCACGCCGGCGCTGGCCAGCACGAGGACGACTAAGCTGGAGATGTTGAAACCGCCCGCGTGGTCGCCGCCGGTGCCGACGATGTCGATCGCGCGCGGGGCGATCGCCTCGACACCCGGATTCACGGCCAGCGCGCGGAACGCCGCGGCGAATCCGGCGATCTCGGCGGGCGTTTCGCCCTTCGTCGCCAGGGCCGCCAGGAATTCGGCCTTGGGCTGGTCGGCCTCCTCGGGCGTCGCGAGGGCGGCGGCGGCGGCGGCCACCTCCTCCGCGGTCAAATCCTGCTGCTCCTGCAAGCGGAGGGTGAGCGCGTTCAGGGCGGACATGGTCCGGCGAGAAGAATGAAATCGCCCCGAGCCGCAAAGCATAAAACTCGACAGTTTCCGACGATTCTGGGACCACGGGCGCCGTGCGTCGCTCCCTGCTCTTCCTGCTTCTCCTGACTGCATTGGCCGTCGTCGCGCCGCGTGGTGTCGCGGCCGCCCGCGAAGACGAGCCCAAGCCCATCGCGGAGCTGGGAGTCGACGACGCCGTCATCCTGGGCCTGGTCGAGGGCGTGACGGAGTTCCTGCCCGTGTCCTCGACCGGGCATCTGATCATCGCCAACCAGCTGCTTGGCCTCGAGTCGCACCAGCAGTTGAAAGACAAGGCGGGCAATCCGCTCTGGTACCGCAAGCCGTCGGAGAAGTATCCCGCCGGGCAGCCGCTGACGCTCAAGCTGGCGGCCGACACCTACGCCGTCGTGATCCAGGTCGGGGCGATCGCCGCGGTGGTGTTCCTCTACTGGCAGCAGCTGGTGCTGATGCTCGCCGGCCTGCTCGGGCGGAGTTCCGCGGGCCTGCGCCTGTTGCGCAACGTGGTGCTGGCGGTGCTGCCGGCGGCGGCGATCGGCTTCCTGGTGCACGAGTGGGTCGACGAGGTGCTGTTCTCGGTCTGGGCGGTGATCGTCGGCCAGGTGGGCGGCGCCATCGTGATGCTGTGGGCGGAGCGCTGGCGGAACGACAACACCGGCGTCGGCCGGACCAAGGGCGACGGGGCGGACCTGAGCCCGCGCAAGTCGGTGGGCATCGGATTCGCCCAGTGCCTGGCCCTGTGGCCGGGCACCAGCCGATCCATGGTGACCATCGTTGGCGGCTACCTGGCGGGCCTCGGACCGGCCAAGGCGGCCGAATTCAGCTTCCTGGTCGGGCTGCCGACCTTGGCGGGTGCCGCCCTGCTGAAGAGCGTAAAATCCGGGTCCGCCATGATCGCCGTGTTTGGCTGGAGCAACGTGTTGCTCGGCAGCGCGGTCGCCGCGGCCTCGGCGCTCATCGCCGTGAAGTTCCTGGTTCATATCATTTCGCGCTACGGCATGGCGTTTTTCGCCTATTACCGACTGGCGCTGGCGCTGGTTTTGGTGATCTTCTTCTACCTGCTCTAAGTCGGATGGTGTGTTTCGGTTATAACTCTTGACGGCCATTCCGGCCGACCTTACCACCCTCGCCTTTAACCAGAAGCATGCGGGCGGTTTTACAAGCCGGCCGCACTACCAAACCCTTCATATGGCCAATCCGAAACGCAAACAGTCCAAGCGCCGCAGCGCCAATCGCCGCGCCGCCAACGCCTTCAAAGCTCCGCAGTTCGCCAAGGACTCTGATGGTGGCTCGTTCCGCCCGCACCGTGTGAACCCGAAGACCGGCATGTATCGCGGCCGGCAGGTTCTCGACGTCGAGGTCTGAGCCTGGTTTCGCTCGTTTTTCCGCCATCCACTCCGCCACGGCCAATCCCATGTCCGGCCAAGCCCGCATTGCGGTGGACGCGATGGGCGGCGACTTGGGTCCGGGGGAAATCGTTGAAGCCGTCAAGCTGACGCTCGCCGACGACGCCATCGACCCGATCACGCTGGTCGGGGACGAGGCGCTGCTGCGTCCGCTGCTGGCGTCCGCCGGCCTGGCCAACCACCACCGCCTGGCGATCCAGCACGCTTCCGAGGTGATCACCATGGAGGACAAGCCGCTGCAGGCGCTGAAGCGCAAGAAGGACTCGTCGATGGTCCGGGCGCTCGAGCTCGTGAAGTCCGGTGAGGCGCGCGTGGCCATCAGCTGCGGGAACACCGGCGCCTTGATGGCGGGCAGCACCCTGCGCCTCCGCACCATGGACGGGGTCGACCGGCCCGCCCTCGCCGCGGTCATCCCCCGCGCCGACGGCTATTTCATCCTGATTGACGCCGGGGCGAATCCGGAGGCCAAGCCCGAGCACCTCGTCCACAATGCGGTGTTGGGCGCCAATTACGCCAAGGTGATCCTCGGGATCGCCCATCCGCGGGTCGGCCTCATCACCATCGGCACCGAGGAGGGCAAGGGCAACTCCCTCATCACCGAGACGCACGAGCTGTTGAAACGCGCGACCCCCGTGCTGAACTACGTCGGGCCGATCGAGGGCTTCCAGGTGTTCCGCGACTCGGTGGACGTGGTCGTCTGCGACGGCTTCGTCGGCAACATCCTGCTCAAGACCTGGGAGTCGCTGGCGAAGTTCATCACGTCGATGTTGCGCACGGAATTGAAGGCCAACCCGCTCCGCGCGACGGGGGCGGACCTCGCCAAGGGCGCGTTCGACGCGCTGAAGTCGCGCATGAATCCCGACCGCTACGGCGGCGCCCCGCTGCTCGGCATTCGCGGCAACGTCCTCAAGGCCCACGGCTCGAGCAACCGCCACGCCATCGCCAGCGCCATCCGCGCCGCCGCCAAGATCATCCGCCAGGACCTTTACCAGCACAGCATCCAGGACGTGGCGCAGGTGAATGCGATCCTCGCCACCCCCGAGACCGGCAACGGCTCGTCCCCCTCCATTTAATCCCCTTCATGGCCTCTGTCATCCTCGCCGGAGTCGGCTCCTACGCACCCGCCAAGGTGCTGACCAACGAAGATCTCTCCAAGCTCGTGGACACGTCCGACGAGTGGATCCGCACCCGCTCCGGCATCCGCGAGCGCCGCATCGCCGCGGTGGACGAGGCGTGCTCGGACCTCGCGCTCAAGGCCGCCACGGCCGCCCTGGCCGACGCCAAGGTCAACGCCGCGGACATCGACCTCCTCATCGTCGCCACCTGCACGCCCGACCTGCCGCTGCCGTCGACGGCCTGCATCGTGCAGCACAAGCTCGGCATCCCGGCCCACGCCACCTGCTTTGACATCGCCGCCGCCTGCTCGGGCTTCCTGTATGCGCTGGAAATCGCCTACGGCCAGCTGCAGACCAACCGCTACCGGCGCGCGCTGATCATCGGATCCGAGAAGCTCTCGAGCATCACGGACTGGACGGACCGCACCACCTGCGTGCTGTTCGGCGACGGCGCCGGCGCCGCCGTCCTCATGAAGGTCGACCAGCCGGGCGTCGGCATCCTGGGCACCGACCTCGGCGCCGACGGCGAGTTCGTCGACAACCTGTACATCCCCGCCGGCGGCAGCCGCAAGCCGGCCACCGCGGAATCGGTCACGAAGCGCGACCACTGCATCAAGATGAACGGCCGCGAGGTGTTCAAAAGCGCGGTGCGCGTGATGGAGACCGTCGCCCGGGAAATGATGGAACAACACCACCTCACGCCTGACCAAATCAGCCTCGTGATCCCCCATCAGGCGAACATCCGCATCATCGAAGCCCTCGCCGGCAACCTGGAGATGCCGATCGAAAAGTTCTTTGTGAACCTGGACCGCTACGGCAACACCTCCTCCGCGACGATCCCGCTCGCGCTCGACGAGGCGCGGCGCAGCGGACGGATCAAGCCGGGTGACCTGACGCTGCTGGTCGCGTTTGGCGCTGGCTTGACCTACGGGGCCACTCTCATTCGATGGTAAACCCAGGTTCCATGCGCCGTCTCAGCCCCCCTCTCCTCCTGGCAGCCCTCGCGCTGCTCGTTTCCCTTCCGGCGCGCCTGGCGGCCGACCTCGTGTGGACCCCCGATGGCGGCTGGAAGGTCCAGGGCGGCGCCCTCGCGGCCTTCAGCGGCGACGAGGCGCGCAGCGCACTCGACGCGATGAACCGCGCCCGCCGCGCCGAGGAGGGCGGACACGACGGCACGGCCCTCAAGCAGTACGCCCTCGTCACGAAGAAATACCCGAACTCGGTCTACGCGGCCGAGGCCCTCTTCCGGACCGGCCTGATCTACCAGAAGCGCCAGCAGTATTACCGTGCGTTCCAGACCTACCAGGCGCTGAGCCAGCGCTACCCGAACTCCGAGAAGTTCAACCAGGTCATCGGCGAACAGTACCGCATCGCCTCCGCTCTGGCCGAGGGCAAGCGCGCCAAGGTGCTCGGCTGGTTCCCCGGCTTCCGCAACCGCGAGCGCGCCATCGAGTATTTCGAGACCATCGTCCACACCGCGCCCTACAGCGACTACGCGCCGCTCGCCCTGATGAACGCCGCCAAGGG
>CAYMSE010000340.1:0-6373 GCA_964392935.1 uncultured Oleiharenicola sp. | reverse complement strand
AAGGACATGGAGGCCCTGAAATCCCGACTTGGCCGCTCCGGGGCCAAGGAGACCGTGCTGGACTATGTGGACCGCGACGGCCGCCGCCTCGACAGCGGCCGCCCGGTCCTGGGCGCTGAGGGGCGCGAGCTGGGTGACTTCGCCCGGCGCCGGGGGATCGATAGCGAGATTATCTATCCCGTCGATGCGCAGCGCGCAGCGCAGCGGGAAAAGGGCCGGGGAGAGACTGCCGCTAGGCTTACGTCTCTCTCCCCGGAACCCGAGCATGTCGGGCGTAGTCGAAACCCAGGCGATGGTAAACTGAGCCCAGAAGACAATAGGTCGTCCGTCGGCTCTCCGGCATCAGATAACAACCAGGTGGCGATAGATTTAAATCCCTCCGCAGCTCCGACACGGAAACGCGGAATGTTTGCCGGTCTCAAGCTGAAAGCCGATGACCTCGACCGCGGCGACGGCCGCGGCCGGGACGCCGCGGCGGAGTCGACCGGCGGCCGCGGGGACCGCGCCATCGGGCCGGATCGGGCCGGGCAAGAGACTTCCAGCCCTGAAAAGCAGACGTCCATAGACAAGGCTGTGGACCGGTACGCGCGCGCTTACAGTGCCGCCGCCGAGATGCAGCGGGAGGGCTTGCCGATCCTTGAAGGGCAGAAACAAGCCCTTCGTGAGGCCCAGCAGTCGCTTGAGCAGGCGCAGCCCGGCGCGGCCGGCGTGATGGAGTCCGCCTTGCGCCATAATCCAGAGATGCGCCAAGCCATGACGGAGCTGGCAGGGCGTGAGCGGACGCGCACCCTCATGACCGGCATGGCCCAGGAGCGCGAGGCCCTGGCCGATCCGCATGTGCGGGCCGACCGGGTAGTGGAGCGGTGGAAGTCGCTCAGCGCGCAGCGCGACCGTCTCCATGGCCGGCAGCATGACGACCAGCGCGCCCCCGTCGAGAAGGCCATGGAGAAGCTTGCCGAAGGCGTCGGACGCGACCCACAGGTTGAATCCTTGCTGCGCGCTCGCCGCCAGGAGCTAGGACTTGGCAAGACGCCTGGAAATGAAAGTGTCGGCCGGGAACTTGAACGCGCCATCGTCCTGGCGCGTGACCGGGACCGCGACCGAGGCTTAGGACGATAGGAGGGACTTGTGCCGAACAAGACGACGCCGGAATTACCTTTGGACGACGAGGCCGACGAGGCGGTAAAGGCGTTCGAAGCGCTGCGAAAGTCCATCGACAAGCGCGGCACGGCGACGGCCGGCGAGCTGAAGGCGATCCGGAAGGGTGTCGAGGCCCTGTTTGACCAGGTGGAGGCATTGCAGGCCAAGCCCGACTATGCCGAGGACCTGGGGCGCGTGACCAAGGGCATAGTCATCGTTGCCGAGCGGCTGAAGGCCCTGGAGGCGACACCTCTGTTGCACCAGGGCGTAGAACATCATGCCCGACTCCTCGAGCGCACGGGCGAGAGCCTGGTGAAGACGGCCGCTCAATCCCTCGAGCAAAAAGCGCAGCGGTTGGAGGCGGCCGCCCATACATTTGAGCGCATGGTGCAGGGCGCCCATGACCGGCGCCGGCAGACTTGGTATCTCGCCGGCCTCGCCGGCCTCTTCTTCCTGGTTGGCGCGCTGTCGCTTCTGTTCCTTCCCAGGCTTCTGCCATTCGACGCGGATAGCCATGTCGCGGCGGCCGTCATGGGGAAATCGCGCTGGGATGCCGGCGCCGCGATCATGCACGCGGCCAACCCGACCGGCTGGGAGGCTGTGACCGAGAGCGCCCAGCTCGGCCAGGACAATGCGGAGGTCCTGGGGCGCTGCCGGCAGGCGGCGGCGAAATCTGGCCAGGCTCAGAAATGCACGCTCAAAGTGACGCCGGCAGCCCGCTAGGTGTTGGGGCCAGGCGGACATGGGGGATGGCGCCTTGCCCCGTGCACTGACGATCGGGGGGGGGGGATTGATCGCCAGAACCTGGTTGACCGATTCTAGGCCGGAACGTTGAAGCCGCGCAATACGCGCCGAAGCACACCCCTAAGCGGTTCGATCACCGGCATGATGTCCATGAATTCATTTTGCAGGGCTGTACGGGCATGTTCCAGGGTGATGCCCTTTGCGGCTGCATCATCGAAATAGCGCAGGATCGCAGCCACGGCCTCGTCCCGGGCATCGCCACGCAGCTTAGGCGTAAAGGCCATGTCGAGAGCCGTAATCGCCCAGGTCTTGTTGTCAGCCTCAGTTGTCATTGTTGTCGTCGTCCCCAATGGTTCTCACAAGTTCTAACAGGCGTCGGCGGGTCTTTGGGCCTTTGACGCGTGGAAAGGACTCGGCCAGCTCGATACCCTCATCCGTCACGAGGAAGCCGTGTGCGGCCTTTTCGGATTCAGACAGGCCCTCTGTTTGCTGCGCTTCGTAACCTTCGAAGAAATAGCCAATCGGCGTTTTGAGGAACTTGGAAATCTCATAGAGCTTGGAAGCGCTTATACGATTGCTGCCACGCTCATATTTCTGGACCTGTTGAAACGTCAGGCCGATTGCCATGGCCAAATTTATTTGGCTTTTTCCCAGGAATTTCCGCCTCATGCGGACCCGCTCACCGACATGGACGTCAACCGGGTTCGGACCGTCATTTGCTACCGACTTTGTGACCCGCTGTGGCATTACTTGAGCTACTTTCTTGTCTTTCATTTCTTCACCAACTCTTCCTTGATGTTTTGCCGCAGCTGGTGCGCTACGCGGTCCCAGCGCCCGGCCTCTGTTATATCGTGGCGTTCCCAGGCTTTGAGACTGTTAGCCAGTGCCGTGCGCTCTGCATGGCCCTTCCCGTGCTGCCGGATTAGATCCTCAGCCGCTTTCCGGATTTGAGAGTGTGGGATCAACCAGACGCGGATTTCAGCGCGCCAGACTCTCCAGACCGCATAGAGCAATCCGACTATGACGACCGCAAAGATTGGGAAGTACCACGGGGGGAACATTATCCGCTCCCTGCCCTATTGGCCGCAGCCACCATGTCCATGCCCCCGGAGGGCCATCAGCGGTACGCCCCCGCTCTTAGGCCTCCTGATCCTTTGGTGATCGGGGAGTTAGAAAACCGTCCGTAGTCGGTCCCTGTGGCCTTTAGCCGGAGGGCCTGGACATGCGCCACAGGCTCCTACGTTGTAGTTGCGCTCCCGCATTTTGCTGGCCGACCTTAAGCTGTCGGGCGTCATTAAAGGAGGACAACATGACGGCGACAGCGGACTATTTCGTAGGATTGGATATATCGCAGAAGACCACTTCGATCTGTGTGATCGACGGTGCGGGCAAGCTGGTTTGTGAGGGAAAGAGCTGGACCCGGCCTGAGGATGTACGAGGTTGGCTGGCTAACCGCTTAGAGGACGGAAAGACGCTTAAGATCGGTCTTGAGGCCGGGACAATGAGCAGCTGGATGTATTCCGGACTGGTCAGGTTCGGTTTTTCAGTTGTCTGCATGGAGACGTTCCAGGCACATCGTTTTCTGTCCACTTATCGGAACAAGACGGATAAGAACGATGCCCGCGGTTTGGCGCAGCTCCTGCGCATGGGCGGGGAGGATTTTCTGCGCGTCGTGCAGATCCGGTCGCAGGCTGCCCAGGAAACACGCGTTTTGCTGGCAATGCGTGACCACCTGGTCAGCCAGAAGGTCAGTCTGGAAAACCATATCGCCGGCGTACTCAAGCCATTCGGTATTTTGGTGGAACGTGGCACCGTCTCTGCAGACATATTCTTCAAGCGAACCGTTGAAGCACTGGCGATTGCGGAACGTGACGGCGTCCACGTCAGGGACTTCGTACTGCCGTCCCTTTTGCTTTATCGGACAGCGGCCGAAAGGATTGAGCCGTTGACCGCTCGCATCGAAGAGATCGCCAACAGCATCGATGTCGTGCGACGTTTCATGGAGATTCCAGGCGTGGGTCCGGTTACGGCGCTCTCGGTTTATGCGGCGATCGATAACCCGCACAGGTTCACCAAGTCTTCCGACGTGGCAGCCTATTTCGGCCTGACTCCGAGACAGTTTCAGTCCGGCGAATTCAATATGATGGGTAAAATCTCCCGCCGCGGCGACCCAGGCACCCGACGCGTGCTCGTTATTGCGGCCACCGTGATGCTGAGCGCTTCCCAGGAATGGAATGCGCTTAAGGCCTGGGGCGTCAGGCTGGCGAAGAGGATTGGCTTTTCGAAGGCGCGTATCGCCGTCGCCAGGAAGCTGGTGATGATCATGCACCGTATTTGGGTCAACAATGACCGCTTCCGCCCCAAGCTTCTCTCCGCCGAAGAGCGTAAGCAGCTCAAACAGGAAGTGGCGCCGAAGCCTCCAAAATTCAGCGACACGCCTTCCGAGGCGATCGCCTGAACGAAAACCCCGGGAATGCGTACCCGGGGGTCTTGCAGCAAGACGGCAGATGGGTGAGTGACGTGCGGTCGGGTGGCCGGCGGAAGCATTCGTGCTAACGCGCAGAGGCCGAGGCACCTATTGGTCCCACCTGTTTGTTCTGAATTGAACAACGTAATGTAGCTGCGGCACAGCCTATCGGCCGCATGACTACGGAGAGACTCCTGATCTCGCTGCCAGGCAAACAATTGATCTGGAAGGGTGACGGGCAAGCCCGCACAAGAGAACCTGTGCCTAACGGTCAATTGACCGAAGTGAAAACGTCTGAAGATTCAGTTGCTTGAAATAGCGTTGACAACCGCGCAACTAGAGACCCGACCATATAGGTCAAGGAGGTGATTTCTACGGGCGAGGTTTTCTAAGACCCCAAAGCCGTGCGTTCGGCTTCGCTACAACGATAGAATGAAACTAACTCGAAAGTCAAAGCTTATGGTTTACAAGGGCTTTTGTGTCTTCCTTGAAATGTTTGCTTTTCCGGAAAACCTCCATTTATCGGAAGATGCGCCCTCCCCGCTCTGGCCTGGTCTATTGGTCTCTCAAAACTATGCCTTGAAACAGCTTCCGAATAACCCCACCCTCTCCACGAGTTTTGAGAGGCAATCGATTTTATGGAAACCCCGCCCCGCATCTTGCGCCGCCTCGATGCCAGCCGGAATATGGATCGCTTTTACGAGCTGACCTTAGAGCCAACCCTATTTGGTCAATGGGCCGTGGTCCGGCGCTGGGGACGCTTCCAGTCGGAAGGCCAAAAGCGCGAGGTCTGGTTTGACACCCCCTCCCCCGCCGTCGCTTTCATGGACCGCCTGCATAGCCAGAAGGTCAAGCGCGGTTATCTCGACCTGGGAGCGGCCGTCTCATGCTGATCGGTTACGCCCGCGTTTCGACCGCCGACCAAAATCCGGCCCTGCAGATCGACGCCCTGCAGGCGGCCGGCTGTGAGAAGATTTATGTCGAGCAGGCCTCCGGCGCGCAGCGCGACCGGCCCGAGCTGGCCCGGGCGCTCGACATCACCCGATCGGGTGACACCCTCATTGTCTGGCGGCTGGATCGGCTGGCCCGGTCGCTGAAACAGCTCATAGAGACGGTGGAGAACCTAGAGGCGCGCAGCGTAGCTTTCCGCTCCCTAACCGAGGCCGTCGATACCTCGTCCCCAGGCGGAATGCTGGTGTTTCAGATATTCGGCGCCTTGGCGCAGTTCGAGCGGTCGCTGATCCGCGAGCGAACATCCGCCGGCCTGGCCGCAGCTCGTGCCCGAGGGCGGCGCGGCGGCCGTCCCCCTGCCCTATCCGCGAAAGATATCAAAGCGGCCAAGGCCATGATGGCAGACCCCGAAATCACGATGGACCAGGTGGCGGCTAAGCTGGGTGTCGCCGTCTCGACGCTTTACCGGCATTTGCCGGGCGGGAGAGCGCTTACATAGCCGGTTATCCGTATAGCCGGCTATGTGGATAGCCGGCTAGCACGTGCGTAGCGTTTCGAGGCCATCGTGAGACATAGTTAGCGTGAATTTAACGAATCGTTGCTGAATGTGGCTAGCTGTATGGCCGGCTATCCGGCCAATCGGCTAGCCGGATTTGCGGCTAGCCGGCTAGCTCATTGAGGTTCGTATGAAGACGATAGCCATCATCAGCCAGAAAGGCGGCGTCGGGAAAAGCAATTTTGCCGTCCACTTGGCCACGGCGGCCACGCGCGCCGGCATTGAAACAGTTATCCTTGATAGTGACCAACAGGCTACCGCTTCGGCGTGGTCTAGGTGGCGCAAGGGCGCTGATCCTGAGGTGATTGATTGTGCGGCCCCTACCCTGCTCCCGCATAAAGTCGTCAAGGCTGAGGAAAATGGCAATGGTCTGTGCGTCATCGATACGCCGCCTCACGCCGAAAGCATGGCGGTTGCGGCCGCACGTTGCGCCGATCTAATTTTGATCCCGTGCGCACCGCAGGCGTTCGACCTGGAAGCTATTCAGGTTACGGCCGATTTGGTGAAGACAAGCC
>CAYMSE010000339.1:0-3333 GCA_964392935.1 uncultured Oleiharenicola sp. | reverse complement strand
AATCCCGCGCCGCGTCGCGGAGGGTGGCGGCGAAGCTGTTGCGGAAATCCACCTCCAGCTTCGCCTGCGCCACAAGCGCACCGCAGCGGCGGCGCAGCGCCGCGATCCGAGCCTTGAGCGGCGCCCGGGCGGCGATTCCCGCACGGCTGTAACGGCCATGCCTGAGGCGGTTGCGGTTGCCGGGCTGGCCGCCTCTTTTTTTACCTCCTCCGGCCTTCGCTGGCTTAACCGCCTTCGGCTGGCCAGCTACGGCCACCTCCCCCGCCGGCGCTTCGCGCGCGGGGGAGGAGAGCTTGAGCCTCGGCGCCGACTTTCGCGGCATTCGAACCGGCGGAATTTCGCACCCCCTCCCCCTTTCGGGGGCGGGCGGCACGTCCTGGCTGCGGTCCAAGTCCTTCATTCCAAAAGAATACAGCGCTGCCGCCGCGCACGTCCGTGATGGGACAGACACAGGCGGCAAAAAGGCGGCTATCGCGCGGACAGCGCTGGCGAAAATGGCCGCGACAGCGCGGGGATAAGAAATAGGTGCAATGACATGCGCGAAGCCCCCTTCGCGCCGAAAAACAGTGTCAGGCAGGCGCTCTTGCGAGGCAAGAAACCCATACTACGTGGGAGAGCCAAAATGCCGACTGATTGCGCGGGTGATGAGTTCCCGCAGGAAAATGGCGAGAACGAGGGAAGCAACAGCGTAGGGCAGCCAGAACACGACTTCGGTAACGTCCCAGGCGGGGCTGTTAGCAATCTGTCCCCTGGCCAAGCCGAGGAAGATGATGGAAAGCGACAGGCCTGCGGTAGAAGCGAGGACAAGGCCTGCGACCACCGTGATGGCGATAATGTTGCGCAATATGCGCGCCCTTCGGAGGCTTTGATAAATCCGAGCCGCAAACTTCGCATCGAAGTCCGGCGCGTCGCCCCGACGAAACAGCGATGCAAGGCCGTCCTGTATGCCATCATTCATGTTCTGGTCTCCATGGCTTGAGAAAACTGCGCAAGCGAATGGTGCCGCGAGCGATGTGGGACTTCACCGTACCGACCGGCAACCCGGTTTCATCGGCGATCTCCTGGTGGCTCATCCCCTCGGCATGAAACAGCACCACACAGCCGCGCGCCGGAATGCTGAGTTGCATCAGCGCAGCCTCGATATCCAGTCTTGTGTTTGCGTCCTCGCCGCCGCCCCGATCCTCAGCGGCCGTCTCCTCTTCGGCGCCAATCCCCAGGCCGCCCTTGCGCAAGCCGTCGAACGCGCATCGCAGCGCGATGCGCCGAAGCCATGTGCCAAACGCATCGGCTTCACGCAGGGCAGGCAAGCGGCGCCATGCCTTCAGGAAGGCTTCCTGCGCAAAGTCATCTGCCATCGCGTGCGAACCGCACAGACGCAGCAGCAGCTTGCGAATGCGCGATTGATGAAGCTTGACCAGATTGGCGAACGCCTGCTGGTCACCGGCCATCGCCAGGAGAACGAGTTTGCGCGCGCCTGCCTTGTCTTCGTCCGATGACGAGTGCTGCTGCATCGCCGGGAACTAGCGGGCTTCGCTTTCCACCCTGCGCAGGTAAGCCCCGGTCACGAACAGGCCCGCGCCAAATATCATGCTGAACACACCAGCGCCGAGCATCGGCAGAAGCGTGGCCGGCTCCATGAAATAGAGTATGCCGCCCAGGACAGCGAGAGCCACGCCCAGAAAGGCAAACACGATGCCGAACAATTTCAGCTTCATGTGCCAGGCCATGCCGGCCTGTCCACGCAGGCGATGAATGGCCTCGGCGTCAGTGACTGCACCGCGCTCTATCGCCTGGCGGATGGTGGCCTCGTTGGCAAGGCGGCCCAGATGCGCCACCCAGGTGATGCAGATGGCCGCCACCGTCAAGAACAGCCAGAAGGCAATGATGCCATAATCCATTGTCGTTTTTCCCTTTCGACACCCTAAGGACGCCACCGGAGCCCCTGTTGGATGCATCTCTTGAATATATATTTTGCCTGCCTCTGCGCGCCCGTCCCTGTCCGTCTTAGGCAGGGGAAAGGGAGACAGAACCATGTTCAATCGCTTTACCGCCAGGACAATGGCGGGCATTTCGATACTGGCCTTGGCGGCATGTGCGGCGGGCACCCAGTCCGCGGGCAGCGCCGCTGTGGCACCACCAAATCCACGGAGCGTGATCGACGCCAAGATGGCGGGCTGGCTCGCCGCCAACAACGTTCCCAGCGCGGCGATCGCCTATATCGCCGACGGAAAGGTCGCATGGACCGCCAATTATGGCGAGCAGAGCCCCGGCACACCGGCCAATCCCGACACGCTTTACAACATCGCCTCCCTGACGAAGCCGATCGTCGCCGAAACCATTCTGCGGCTCGCCGCCAAGGGGAAGCTCAACCTCGACAGTCCCATGGCGTCCATCTTCGTGGACCGGGATCTTGCCGGCGACCCGCGCAGCAACCAGCTGACGCTCGCGATGGCACTCTCGCATCGCATGGGCTTTGCTGAAAACTGGCGTCGCGAAGCGCCGGACAAAAAACTGCATATCGCGTGGCAGCCGGGCACACGGACGCATTATTCGGGCGAAGGCTATGTGTATGCCGCGCGATACGCGATGCAGTCTTTGCAAGTCCGGCTCGACTACCTGGTGCGCGACGAGGTTTTCGCGCCCGCCGGGATGACCCACACCTACTTCGTTCCCGATCCGGCCTGGGATGGCCATGTCGCAATGGTGCGCGGCAAGGACGGTACCCAGCGCCTGCCCGACGTCAGTCCGTCCGGCAGCGCTGCAGACGACGTGCATACGACCATCGGTGACTATGCGCACTTCGTCGCCGGCGCCCTGAACCAGCAAGGGCTGACACCGCAGATCGCAACTGCGCGTGGCCAAATCTATGACGATCAGCCTTCTGAAGTCTGCAGGCCCGAACTGGGGACGCGGCGCGCGCTCTGCGCCAAGCATGCTGGATACGGGCTTGGCTGGCACATAATCGAGATCGACGGCGTCCGCATCTTCACGCATTCCGGCAAGGATTGGGGAGAGCGCACCTTTGCGATGTTCGTTCCAGAAAGGCGCGTGGGACTTGTGGTTCTAACGTCAGGCGCAAATGGGCTGCACGTCATCAGCGAGGCGGTGAAGACACTATTGCCCTACCCAGGCCTTTCGGAGTTGATGGCTGCCCAAGCCAGCGTAGACTGAAAAAGGCGAGGCCGGGCAAAAGTCCGGCCATTCGCTCTCACCCGACGAGTATCTCGCCCCTGCGCCCCATCGCATCGGCCAGTTCGCCCAGGCGCTTCTGGACGGGCTCCGAGGCGATGGCCTCGCGCCGGCGCGGCACGTCCAGCACCACCTTGGCCGGCG
>CAYMSE010000338.1:0-15172 GCA_964392935.1 uncultured Oleiharenicola sp. | reverse complement strand
AGCCTGTTGAAATACCAGGGCTCGCTGCTCGGCTATGTCTACTACCAGAAGCCGGTGCTCTCGGAGGGCCCGCCCTACGGCTTCGCCTGGGGCACGGCCGACGAACTGTTCTCCCGGTATTTTCTCCTCGTGAAGGACGATCCCGTGTCCGATTCGCTGCCGCTGTTTGCCGGACGCGAGCGCTGGCAGGAACGCCGCCGCACCTCGCTCCAGGAATAGTCTTCCCGCCTTCGGCGGAGCCAAGGCCCCGGCGCCGCGGCACGCGACGACACCGTCCCAATCGCCCTTGCCCCCCGCCGCGGCTGGCGGGCATCCTGCCCCCGGTCCAACCGCACCATGGAATCGCTGACCTTCTACGAACAGGTTGTCGCCCTCGAACGCGAGGGCACCGCGTTCGTGCTGATCCTCCTGACCGACGCGCTCGGCAGCACGCCACAGGACACCGGGGCGAAGATGCTGGTCACCGCCGCCGGCCTGCACACCGGCACGATCGGCGGCGGCAAGGTGGAGGCAAAGGCCATCGAACTCGCGGGCGAACTCCTCGCCCGCGGCGAATCCGCCCCGCGCTTCGTCAACTGGGCGCTCAAGGCCGATGTCGGCATGACCTGCGGCGGCTCGGTGAAGCTCTACTTCGAGCCGCATGTCGGCGGCGGGCTCGGCGCAGCGTGGCCCATCTGGATCTTCGGCGCCGGCCATGTGGTGCAGGCGCTCGTACCCGTGCTCGCGCCACTCGACTGCCAGCTGACCGTCGTTGACCCGCGCCGCGACTGGCTCGATCGCCTGCCCCGCGCCCGGAACGCCCGCTTCATCCAGGCCGACGAGCCCGCAAACCTGGTGCCCGCGATGCCCGCGCACGCCTTCGTGCTTTGCCTGACGAAGGGCCACGCCTCCGATCGTCCCGTGCTGCAGCGGGCGCTCGCCGAGAAGAACTTCCCGTTCGTCGGCGTGATCGGCAGCGACGCCAAGGCCGAGGTGCTGCGCCGCGAGCTGGTGGCCGCCGGTCTCCCGCCGGAGCGGGCCGCGCAGTTCCACTGCCCCGTCGGCCTCCCCTTCGGCAACAACGACCCGCGCGAAATCGCCTTGAGCATCGCCGCGCAGCTGCTGACCGAACGAGACGCCATCAAATCCCAAACGCCCATGGCCAAAGGCCCAAGGGAATCCGCCCGATAGGCCCGTCGCACCCCGAGTACCGGTCCTATTTGGCGCTTGGCCCCTGCCCGGCGTCCAGCCGGGCCCGGATCGCGCCAAGGATCGCCTCACCCGTCGCCGGCGAGGCCAGTCGGATCTCCCCGCCGGGCTGGCCGAACGCCGCTACCGCGTCGCGAATCGCCTCGCGCACCGAGAACGCCAGCATCAGGGGCGGCTCGCCCACGGCCTTGCTGCCGTGAATCGTGTTGGACTGCGTCGCCTTCGGCAGGAGCGTGACATTGAATTCCGCCGGCGCATCGCTGAACGCCGGAATCTGGTACGTGCTCGCGCTGTGGGTCAGCAGCCGGCCGTTCGCGTCCCATTTCAGCTCCTCGCGCGTGAGCCAGCCCATGCCCTGCACGAAACCGCCCTCGATCTGACCGCGGTCCACGCCGGGGTTCAGCGAGTCGCCCACGTCGTGCACGATATCGACGCGTCGCACGCGGTGCATGCCGGAGTAGCCGTCCACTTCGACCTCCGCCACCGCCGCACCGCACGCGAAGTAGTGGAACGGGCGTCCCTCGGCCGTCCGCCAATCCCACTGGATCCCCGGTGTCCGGTAGTAGCCCGCCGCCGCCAGGCTCACGCGCTCCGCGTAGGCCTTCGCGCAAACCTTGGCGAAGGGCACGCGCACCGCAGGACTCGACTTCGCGAACACCTCCCCGTTTTCGAAGACCACCTCCCCTGTAGCCGGGGTCGGTGACCCCGGCAAGGCAACGGGGTCGGCGACCCCCGCTACAGCAGACTTGCCCAGCATCCTGGCCGCCACCGCGGCCAGCCGCTCGCGCAGCGCCGTGCAAGCCGCCGCGACCGCCGCGCCGTTCAGGTCGGCGCCACTCGACGCCGCCGTCGCCGAGGTGTTCGGCACCTTGTCCGTGCTGGTGGTCATCAGGCGGATGCTCGCCGCCGGGAGCCCCAGTTCGCGCATGGCCACGCCGAGGATCTTCGTGTGCAGCCCCTGCCCCATCTCGGTACCGCCATGGTTCACCTGCACCGAGCCGTCGGCGTAGATCACGACGTAGGCTCCCGCCTGGTTGTAGTGCGTCAGAGTGAAGGAAATTCCGAACTTCACCGGCGTGACCGCCAGGCCGCGCTTGATGCGCGGATGCGCGGCGTTCCACGCGGCGATCGCCTTGCGGCGGTCGCCGAACTTCGCCTCAAGGAGCACGCGGCGCCACAATTCCTGGACCCGATTGTCGCCGAGGTCCTCCCGGTAGTGCGTGCGATTCGTCTCGCCCGTGCCGCGATAGAGGTTCCGCTCGCGCACGACCTCCGGCGCAAGGCCGGTCCGGCGGGCCACGCGATCGATGATTTCCTCGATGACCAGCATGCCCTGCGGTCCGCCGAAGCCGCGGAACGCCGTGTGCGACGTCACGTGGGTTTTCGCAACCCGCCCGGTGAAATGCACCGCCGGCAGGTAGTACGCGTTGTCGAGGTGGAACAGCGCGCGGTCCAGGATCGCCTGGGACAGGTCGAGCGACCAACCGCCGTCCGCCACCAGCTCCACCCTGGCCGCGAGCAACGTGCCGTCGCGATCGTGGCCGACCTGGAAGCGGGCGTGAAACGGGTGCCGCTTGCCCGTGAGCTTCATGTCGAGATCGCGGTCGAGCTGGATCCGCACGGGGCGCCCGGTCTTCACCGAGGCCAGCGCCACCAGCGCGGCAAACGCGTTGCCCTGCGTCTCCTTGCCGCCGAAGCCGCCCCCCATGCGCGGCGCCTGGACCACGACCTTGTGCCGGGGCCGATGCAGCACCTCGGCGACCACAGCTTGGATTTCGGAGGGATGCTGGGTCGATGAATTGACGAGCACCGTTCCCTCCTCGCCCGCCTCGGCCCAGGCGGCGTGCGTCTCGAGGTAGAAGTGCTCCTGGCCGCCGAACTCGAATTCGCCCTCGAGGCGGAGCGGCGCCGCCCGCAACGCGGCGTCCGCATCGCCGCGCACGAGGGTGTGCGGCTCGGTGTGATAGCTGTTGGCCGCCATGGCGGCGGGCAATCCGACGATCGCCGGCAACGGGGCGTACTCGACCTCCACGAGCGCCGCCGCGGCGCGGCAGGTCGCCAGCGACTCGCCGATCACCAGGGCGACCAGCTGGCCGTGAAACTGCACCTCGTCCGTGGCCAGCAGCGGCTCGTCGTGCCGCACCGGGCCGGTGTTGTTCTCCCCGGGAATATCCTCGGCCAGCAGCACGGCATGAATGCCGGGGGCCTGCCGCGCCTTGGTGGCATCGCGCCGGAGAATCCTGGCGTGCGCATGCGGCGCGCCCACGGGCCAGGCCTCGAGCATCTTCCGGCGCTGGGCCGTGTCGTCGACGTAGAGCGCCCGCCCGGTGACGTGCCCGACGGCGCTTTCGTGGGCGAGCGCGCGCGACGGATCCTCCACCGGCCACCGGCGGTTCCCGTCGAAACCGAGTTCGCCGTCCTGTGCGAGGCCGGCGTCGCCGGCCGCAAACTTTTCCCACAGCGTGACCACGAGCTGCCGGCGGTAGTCGGCGCTGCCGCGGGCATCGTCGATCGGCGGGAAGGCGTCGCGCAGGATCGCCCGCACCCCGGGCGCACCGAGCGGCTGGCCAACCAGCGCGTCCTCGGCCGCGCGCGCGCGCTGCGGCATCGGCGCCACCCCGCCGTAGGCCAGGCGCGCCACCCGGACGATCCCGCCGGCATCCACGTCGGCGCGGAACGCCGCGGCGACGATGCTGATGTCCAGTTCGCGGCGCTTCGACACCTTGAAGAACTCGACGCGCCGGGTGAGCCCGGGGGCCGGGCCGCCACGGGGCAGGAGAATCTCCTTCATGATCTCGCCGGGCCGGAGCACCGTCCGGCGGTAGGCGACGAAGAAATCGGCGAGCGCCACCGTGCGCTCCCCCGCCGCGGACGCGAGGACGACGCTGGCATCGAGCGACAGCAGCACCGGGGCGCTGTCGCCGATGGGCGAGGCCGTCACGAGATTGCCGCCGAGCGTGGCGCGGTTGCGGATCTGGCGCGATGCGAACACCCGCAGCATTTTCGCCAGCGATGGGTACTCGGCGGCGACGGCCTCCTCGACGTTGGTGAGCGTCGCCGCGGCGCCGATCCGCCACGCCGCGTCGGTGCGCGTGAGGCGCGTCAGCTCCGGCACCGCCTCGGTCGAGATCAGGAGCGGGAACGCCTTGAACTTCTTGTTCAGCTCGACCCCGAGCTCCGTCGCACCCGCCACCAGCTGGGCGGACGGGTGCCGTGCGAGCAGGGCAAAAAGTTCCGGCAGCGAGGCGGGGCGGAGGAACCGCTGGGCCTGCGCCTCGTAGTCGAGCTCGGTGATCGCCTGGGCGGGCGCGGCGAGGCGTTGCTGGAACGCATCAGCGGCCGGCGGCGGCCGCTGCGCCAGCGCCGCCACGGCCGCGTCGCGGATCGGCCGGTAGCCGGTGCAGCGGCAGAGATTGCCGCACAACTGGTCGCTGATCTGTCCGGGCTCGCGGCAACCGTCCCGATAGTAGGCCTCGAACATCTACACGACGAAACCGGGCGTGCAGTAGCCGCATTGCGAGCCGTAGTACTCCACCATCGCGGCCTGCACCGGGTGCAGCTGCGGGCCCTCGGCGAGTCCCTCGACGGTCACGATCTCACGGCCGGCGCACATCGGCAGCAGCGCGATGCAGCTGTTGATCGCGCGGTAGGTGGGTCGTCCGGCCGCGTCCCGATCAACGAGGGCGACGCTGCACGCCCCGCAATCGCCCTCGGCGCAGCCGCACTTCGAGCCGGTGCGCCCCGTGGCCCGCAGCCAATCGAGCAGCGTCGTGGTCGGCGCCACGTCCGCCACGCGCACGGGACGGCCGTTGAGGGTGAATTCGAAGGAAGTGGTGGAGCTCAAGCGGAGGAACGACCCGGCAACCGCATCCCCGCCGCATCGCTCCGCTCCCCGTCCTCGTGCCCGGGCTTCCGTCCGGGGACGAAGGGGCGCGGGATCGATGGCGATGCGGAGAACGAGGCGAAGCTACAGCGCGGCGCGGTTGACGTCTTTGTAGTACAGGTAGCTAGCAGGAGTCTTGCCCATCGCGACGAACCATTGCGGGCAGAACGGCGCCATCCAGATCACGTCGCCGGCCTGCACCGGGTACCAGGAGTCCTCGAGGCGGTAGACGCCCTGGCCGCCGAGCATGATCAGGCCGTGTTCCATGACGTGGATCTCGACGAACGGCAGGTGGCCGCCCGGTTCGTAGGCAAAGAGGTTCACCGCCATGTCGAAGGCGGGTTCGTCGGGCAGCAGCACCTGGAGGTTCGCCGCGGGATCGCCCAGGAATGGCGCGCCATTGACCTTGGCGGCGTCCGCGATGATCGGCGCCGGAGCCGCCACGCCGGCGAGCGGCGCGTACCTTTTCTGGAAAAGCGTCAGCTGCGTGCCCGGCTTGACCGCGGTGAGGCTCCACGGCTGGCCCGCCGGTGCGTAGAAATACCAGCCGGCGGCAACCTTGGCCTTGGCCCGGCCGACCGCCAGCGTGCCGCCGCCTGCCATCACGTAGCCGAAGGTCTGCAACTCGCCCGCCTCCTGGCCCGCCCGGCCGCCTTCCTGGAAGTTGACCAGCAACTGGGCGAACTTCGCGCCCAAGGCCTCGTTGATCAGGATCACCGACGTGGCGCCGACGATGCCGGGCACCGCGCTGTTGACGTGGTTCTGCGGCGTGAGCAGCGCGTGACGGGCGGCGACGTGCGCGCGGGTGTGGCCAAAGAGATCGGGCATGGGAGTCAGGATTGAGGTGCGATGAACTTACCCGGCGCGACCCCGGGCGCAATCCCGCCGTCGGCCCAAACCGGGCGGCCGCGCACGAGGGTTTCCACGACCCGTACGCGGCACTTGCGGCCGGCGTAGGGCCCCTGGCGGTGCCGGTACTGCAGCTCCTCGTTGGCCAGCACGTGCTCGGCATCGAGATCGAGGAGCACGAGGTCGGCGTCGCCGCCCGGCGCGACGCGCCCCTTGCCCGCCAGGCGGAAGCGGCGCGCGACGTTGGCGGCCAGCACCCCGGCCAGCATGGCGAGCGAGCGGTCGTCCCCGCGTCCGTCGAGCGCCTCCGAAACCAGGAGCGGGAACCCGTGCTGGATCCCCGAGATGCCGCCCCAGACGGCGAAGAAGTCCGCGGAAACCTTCATTTCCGGCGGCGCCGGCGAATGGTCGGAGCCAACGGTGTCGATCCCCCCGCCGCGGAGCGCGCGCCACAGGCGTTCGCGTGACGGTTCCGGCCGCAGGGGCGGCGCGCACTTGGCCGGCGCCCCCTGGCGGATCGTCGCGCCCTCGTTGAGGAGGAGATAGTGCGGGCAGGTTTCCGCCGTGACGTTCACGCCGGCGCGCTTGGCGTTGCTCACGAGCGCCACGCCCTCGGGCGAACTCACGTGCACGATGTGCAGCGCGCAGCGCGTCTCGCCGGCGATCTCGATCGCCCGCCGGATCGCGGTGGTCTCAACCTCGACCGGACGTGTCGCCAGCCACGACCGCGCATCCGTGGCCCCGCGGGCCCGGGCCGCGGCGGTCCGGGTCGCCGCCAGCGCCTCGTCCTCCGCGTGCACCGCCACCAGCAACCCGAGTTCCGCGGCACGCTGCATGCCGGCCTTCAGCACGGCGGGATCGGTCACCCCGGGGAAATCGTCGATGCCGCTGCCGCACATGAACGCCTTCAGGCCGATCGCCCCGGCGTCCTTCAGTTCGCCGAGCCGGTCGAGATTGCCCGGCACCAACCCGCCCCAGAGCGAGAAGTCCGTCAGCGACTTCGCTTCCGCGAGGCGGCGCTTCTCGCCGACCGTCGCCCCGTCGACGACGGGCGGGGTGGAATTCAGCGGCATGTCGCAGAACCACGCACCGCCGCCCGCCGCCAGCGCCGCCGAGCCGGACGCCAGCCCCTCCCACTCCGCCCGGCCGGGCTCGTTGAAATGCACGTGGGCGTCGAGCACCGCGGGAAAGACATGGAGCTTCGCGGCGCGGATCTCGCGCGGGGCCGATTCGCGGATGTCGGGCGCGACCGCCACGATCCGGCCGCCCGCGACCGCCACGTCGGCGGGCACCACGCCCTCGGGCGTGACGACGGAGCCGCCGCGGATGATGAGATCAAGCCGGCTGCTCATGGCGAATCATCGGAGCGCCGGCCCCGCGGCCAGTCGCTGCAGGAAATCCACCGTGACCTCCAGCGCCACGGCCAGGTCCCGCGGCGCGGCATATTCGTCGGGGTGATGGCTGAGCCCGTCGCGGCAGCGCACGAACAGCATCGCGACCGGCGTGAGCGACGAGACCACCACGCCGTCGTGCCCCGCCCCGCTCACGAGCGACACGCTGCGGCCCTGGACGCGTTTCACGCTGCGCTCGAGGACGCCGCTGAGTTTCGGCGCACAGGCGACGGCGTCGTTGTTCTGCGTGCGTTCCCAGCGGCAGCGGACGCCGCGGGCGCGGGAGATCTTCGCCGCCAGCTGCCCGACGGCCATCAGGACGCGACGGCGCGCAGCGTCGTCGGCATGCCGGATGTCCAGCGAATGAATCACCGCAGCGGGAATCACGTTGGCCGCGCCCGGCGCGACAGAAAGCGTCCCGATCGTCGCCACGAGCCCGCGCGTCCGGCGCGCGAGCGCTTCGACGCCCACGGCAAACTCCGCCGCCGCCGCCAGCGCGTCGCGCCGCAGGTTCATTGGCGTCGTGCCGGCATGACCGGCCCGGCCCGTCCACGTCAGCTTGAAGCGGCTCTGGCCGGCGATGGCTGTCACCACGCCGACGGAAAGCCCCCTCGCCTCCAACACGGGCCCCTGCTCGATGTGCACCTCGAAGTAGCCGAGCACGTCGCCCCGCCGGTGCGCCGGCGCGAGGTGGAGCGCGCTGACCCCAGCGCGCTTTCCGGAGCGTGGTGCGGTCACGCCGCTCCACCGCCGGATTGCTTCGTTCGCGCTGATGCCGTCCGCATCGCGCATGGCGAGGTCGGCCGCGGTCAGTTTCCCGCAATAGCCCTTGCTGCCCAGGTACGCCCCGGCAAAACGCACGCCCTCCTCCTCGGAGAACCCGAGCACCTCCACCGCAAACGGCAGCCTGACGCCGCGGCGCTTCAACTCGGCCAGCGCCACGATCGGGAGGAGGACGCCCAGCGCGCCGTCGAAGCGGCCGGCACTGCGCACGGTGTCGAGGTGCGAGCCGAGCAGGAGCGTGCGCGCCGGGCGACCGGCGGCGGGCGCGTCGAGGCGGCCGATGAGGTTGCCCACCGCGTCCTCACGAACCGCCAACCCCGCCGCGCGCATCCAGCGGCCGACGAGCGCGTTCGCGCGCCGCATGGCGGGCGAGAGGAACGTGCGCGTGAGCCGGCCGGGGTCGTCCGACACGCGTCCGAGCTCGTCGAGCCAGCGGACCAGCTGCTGCGTGGCCGGGGACATGGCGCTCAGCTGCCCCGGTAGGTGCTGTAGGCCCAGGGCGTGACGAGCAACGGCACGTGGTAGGTCGCCCGGGCGTCCGCGATGGCAAACCGCACCGGCACGCGATCGAGGAAGGGGCTGTCCTTGTGGTGAATCACGAAGTAGTCCTTCACGAAGAATAGCAGCTCGTAGGTGCCCACCGCCATGCCCGCCGACGCCAGCAGCGGCTCGTCGGTGCGCCCGTCGAGGTTGGTGGTCACCGCCTTGAGCAGCGCGGGCTTGCCGTCGAGCCCCCAGAGTTCGATGCGCATTCCGTGCGCCGGGCGGCCGGTCGTGAGATCGAGGACGTGGGTGCTGAGTTTTCCGGACATGGGCGGGATTAGATGACCACGGCATACACAGAATACGCGGAAGGCGAAAGGGCTTTTATCACGCCCCGCGCCTGCGGATTTCCGTGGTCAGTTCGACAAGAGGTCCTGCAGCCGGAGCCAGGCGATCTTCTCGATCTCGCCGAGGGCGGTGGCGAACTCCTCGTCGGCGGAGTGGTTCACCCGGGCCGCCATCGCCGCGAGGATGGTGTCCTTGGCGTTGAGCCGGGCGCAGATGATGAAGGGGAAGCCGAACTTCGCCCGGTACGTGTCGTTGCGGGCGGTGAAGCCCGCGAGTTCCACGGCGGTCAGCCGGTCAAGTCCGGCGCTCGCCTGCTCGCGCGTCGATTCCGCCGTGAGCTGCCGTTGCTGCGCGAGGCGGCCGGCGAGGTCCGGGTGCGCGCGGATGAGTGCGAGCTGCCGCGCGCGCGGCGCGGCCCGCATCGTCGCGCAGAGCGCGGCATGCAGCGCCGCGGCATCGGCGAAGGGTCGCTGCGGCCACGTCTCGGCGGCAACCCACGGCGAATGTTCGAAAAGATGCCCCAGCGCCGCGACAAAGGTCGCGTGATCGCAGGTGTTCAGGAACGCGAGCGTGGCAGGCATGGCGCGCGGCAAATCTCAAAACACCCGGCGTCCAGACGCCAAGGATATCCCCGGGCCGGAATCTGGACCTCGCTTGTCTGCGGCGGACACGGGTTTGGCCTTTGGACGCTGGGCGTTTGGGATTTTCCCGTCAGGGCAACAATTCATACGCGGGCAGCGACAGGAATTCGTCGAACTCCGGGCTCTTGGACATGCGCATGAAGAGGTCGACCGCCTCCTTGAAGTGGCCCGTGTCGTAGCGCTCGTCGCCGTAGTCGGCGCGGATCGCCGCGAGCTCGTCCTGCAGCAGGCGGTCGTACATCTCGGCGGTCACGGGGCGGCCGTCGTCGAGCTTGGCGCCGAACTTCAGCCATTGCCACAGCTGCGAGCGCGAGATTTCGGAGGTGGCGAGGTCCTCCATCAGGTTGTGGATCGGCTCCGCGCCGGATCCGCCCAGCCAGGCCTCGAGGTAGCGGACGCCGACGTGGAGGTTCCAGCGGACGCCGGCCTCGGTGATCGGGCCGTGCAGCGGCGCCAGCAGGTCGGCGGCCGTGACCTTTGCGTCGTGCAGGACGTGGAGCTGGTTCGGTCCCTTCATGTGCTCGCCGAAGGCCTCGAGCGCGGTCTGGACGAGGCCCGGGTGCGCGACCCACGTGCCGTCGTGGCCGGCCTTCACCTCGCGGAGCTTGTCGGCGCGCACCTTGGCCAGCGCGGCGGCGTTGGCGGCGGGATCGTTGCGGATGGGAATCTGCGCGGCCATGCCCCCCATCGCATAGGCGCCGTGGCGGTGGCAGACGTTGATCACGTGGGTCACGTACGCCTTGAGGAACGGCACCTCCATCGTGATCAGCGTGCGGTCCGGGAACATGTAGCCAGGGCGGTTCCGCAGCTTCTTCACCATGCTGAACATGTAGTCCCAGCGGCCGCAGTTGAGGCCCGAGGCGTGTTCGCGCAGCTCGTAGAGAATCTCCTCCGCCTCGAAGCAGCCGGTGATTGTCTCGATGAGCATCGTCGCCCGGATCGTCCCGCGCGGGAGGCCGAGGGCGGCCTGCGCGTGGACAAAGACGTCGTTCCAAAGGCGGGCCTCGAGGTGGCTCTCGAGCTTGGGCAGGTAGAAGTAAGGACCCGAGCCCCGGGCGAGGAGCGTCTTGGCGTTGTGGTAGAAATAGAGGCCCCAGTCGAAGAGCGAGGCCGACACGCGCGCGCCGCGGAACAGCACATGCTTTTCCTCCATGTGCCAGCCGCGCGGACGCGCGACGATCGTGGCGATCTTGTCCTGGAGCGCATACCGCTTCCCCTCCGGCGAAGTGTACGCGATCGTGCGCCGCGCCGCGTCGCGCATGTTGATCTGGCCCTCGATCACGTTCTCCCAGGTCGGCGAGTTGGCGTCCTCGAAGTCCGCCATCCAGCACTGGGCGCCGGAATTGAGCGCGTTGATGGCCATCTTGCGGTCGACGGGGCCGGTGATCTCGGTGCGGCGGTCGAGGAGGTCGGGCGGGATTGGGGCGACCCGCCAGTCCCCGCCGCGGATGGCGGCGGTCTCGGGGAGGAAGTCCGGCAGCTGGCCGGCGTCGATCGCGCGCTGGCGCTCGACGCGGCGGGCGAGCAGTTCGCGGCGGCGCGGTCCGAACTTTTCGCACAGCCCCGCGAGGAACGCGCAGGCGTCGGGGGTGAGGATCTCCGCGTGGGCAGGGGTCAGCGGCGCGCGAATCTCAAGGCCGCTGATGACGGGATGGGCACTCATGTTGCGCGCGAGCTAAAGCGGGATGCGTGCCGGGTGTCAGCTCGATTGTGGCCCGCGCCGGCCCCTCCCCGCCCGCCGCTCATGTTCGTATTACGAACATGCGCCGAACCGCGGCTGATGTTCGCAATACGAACATCAGCTGCGGGGCGACACCGCGAGAGGCGGGGGCGGGGGTGCCGCATCTGGCTCGCCAGTGGCGTGGTCTTTGCTTTCATCGCCGGCGATGAGCCAGGAGCAATACATGCGTGAAGCCATCCGGCTGGCCGCGGACGGCATGCAGGCCGGGCAGGGCGGGCCGTTCGGCTGCGTCATCGTGCGCGACGGCCGCGTGGTGGGGCGCGGCCACAACCGGGTGACCTCGGCCAACGACCCGACCGCCCACGCCGAGGTCGTGGCGATCCGCGACGCCTGCGCGCAGCTGCGGACCTTCCAGCTGACCGACTGCGCGCTCTACACCAGCTGCGAACCATGCCCCATGTGCCTGTCCGCGATCTACTGGGCGCGCATCCCCGAGGTCTACTTCGCCAACACGCGGCAGGACGCCGCCGACATCGGGTTCGACGACGATTTCATCTACCGCCAGATCCCGCTGCCGCTCGAGCGGCGGGCGGTCCGGATGCGCCCGCTGCTGCGCGAGGAGGGCCTGGCGACGTTCAAGGCGTGGGCCGCCAAGTCCGACAAGGTGCGCTACTGAGCGGCCATGGATTCCGCGTACCTGCTTGAGTTCCTCGGGCTGCTCGTGCGCTGGCTGCACGTGATCGCCGGCATCGCGTGGATCGGCTCCTCCTTCTACTTCATCTGGCTCGACAACAGCCTCGATCCGCCGGCGCCGGGATCCGACGCGCAGAAGAAGGGCGTGGGCGGCGAGCTGTGGGCCGTGCACGGTGGCGGCTTCTACAATCCGCAGAAGTACCTGGTGGCGCCGGCGACGCTGCCGGAGAAACTGCATTGGTTCAAATGGGAGGCGTACACGACGTGGCTCTCGGGCACGGCGCTGCTCATCCTGGTCTACTGGCTCCGGGCCGGGGTGATGATGGTCGATGCCAACGTGCGCGCCCTGAGCGCCGGCCAGGCGGTCGGCATCGGCGCGGCGAGCCTCGTCGGCGCGTGGATCGTCTACGACCTCCTCTGCAAGTCCCCGCTCGGCCGGCGCGACGGCTGGCTCGGGCTGGTCGTGTTCGGCCTGATCACCTTGCTCGCGTGGAGCCTCGCGCAGTCGCTGGGCGGCCGCGCCGCGTTCATCCACGTCGGCGCGGCGATCGGCACGATCATGGCGGCAAACGTGTTTCACGTCATCATCCCCGGCCAGCGCCGGATGGTCGCGGCCATGAAGGCCGGGCAGGCGCCCAATCCGGCGGACGGCCAGCGCGCCAAGCAGCGCAGCGTCCACAACAACTACTTCACGCTGCCCGTGATCTTCATCATGGTCAGCAACCACTACGCCGCGACCTACTCGCACCCGCACAACTGGGCGGTGTTGATGCTGGTCGCCGCGGCGGGCGTCAGCATCCGGCATTTCTTCAACCGCAAGCACAAGGGGGTCCACGCCTGGCAGTACCCCGCGATTGGCGCCGGGCTGCTGGCATTCGTCGCATGGTGGACGGCGCCGCGCCTCGCGCCGCTGCCGGCCGTGGAGGGCGAGGTGAACTTCAACCGCGTGCGCGCGATTGTCGGCCACCACTGCGTGGCGTGCCACTCCCCCGCCCCGACCTTCCCGGGCATCGCCGCGCCGCCCGCGGGCGTGCTGCTGCACACCCCGGCCGACCTGCTGGCCAACGCCCCGCGCGCCTACCAGCAGGTGGTCGTCACGCGCCTCATGCCGCTCGGCAACAGCACCGGCATGACCGACCAGGAACGCGCGGTTTTCGCCGCCTGGATCAAGGCCGGGGCCAAGCCGGAATAGGCCGGTTTTCGCCCGGGGCGGCGCCGGGATTTTCAGTTTACACGCCGGGCATTCTGGCAACTGTCTGCCTTCCTATGTCGACCGCCAACTTTCAGCCGGACCAGTACCCGACCGTGACCCCCCGTTTCGACGACGAGGAGGAAGAAGAGAAGGACGATCCGACGGTGGGCAAGACCCCGATGCCGATCGGCGCGCAGATCCAGCGCAAGTTCCTCGAACAGCGGAAAGTCTTCCTCTGGGGCCCGGTGACCGACGAATCCGCCAAGGACCTCACCGAGAAACTCCTGTACCTCGAGTCCGATGCGCCCGGGAAGGAAATCACGTTCTACATGAACACGCCCGGCGGCTCGATCACCGCGGGCATGGCCGTGTACGACACGATCAAGCTCATCTCGTCGCCGGTGAAGATCGTCGTCACCGGCATGGCGGCCTCCATGGGCTCGATCCTGCTGTCCGCCGCGAAGAAGGGCCACCGGTACATCTATCCGCACGCCCGCGTCCTCATCCACCAGCCGCTCATCACCGGCCGCATGGTGGGTCCGGCCTCCGACATCAACATCCAGGCGAAGGAAATGGAGAAGCTCCGCTCGGAGCTGAACCAGATCCTCGCGGGCGCCTCCGGCCAGCCGATCGACAAGGTGGCCAAGGATTCCGACCGCGACTTCTACCTGAACGCGCAGGAAGCCATCGCGTACGGTCTCGCCGACCACATCGTCGATAAGATCTGACCGACGCGAACGAGGATCGCGCTCATTTCGCCGGCGGCTCGTCCGCCGGCTTTTTTGCGTCCGTCGCCGCCGGCTTGAACGGACAGTACAGCGGATCGCCGATCGCGATCGCCTGCCAGCTGAGGGCCGGCAACGCGTAGCAGGCGGCGTCGCCGAAATTGCGCCCGCGCACGAGCGCGCGCACCAGCAGGTCCGGCCGGTGCACGAACTTCAGGTCCGGCTCGAAGACATTGCCGACGGTGGCGGTCACCCCGCGCGCGACCAGCGCGCCGCACCAGCTCGATTCCGCCCGCAGCGTGTCCGCCGAAAAGCTGTAGATGTGCTCGGCCACCGCGCCGGGCTGGAACGTGAAGCCCGGACGCGTGAACGGCCCGTTCGCCTGCGACGAGTACCAGCCGAAGTAAAACAGGGCTGAATCAAACGGAGCCTCCGCGCCGAAGGTTGCGGGGGTCGTCTCGGTTTCGCCGGCGAAGCCCCGCCCCGCCAGTTCCCGCTGGGTCCGCCGCAACCACTCGTCCCCTTCGGGATGCGGCCCGCCCAGGTCGACGTAATAGCGGCCGGCCAGGCCGGAGTTCTCGGCCGCCAGCGCGGCGGTGACGAGGTGCCGCGCGCTGTCCCAGGTCGGCCCGTCCAGCCGGGAGACCTTCACGACCTGCGCCGCATCGAGCGTCAACGGCCCGTCCAGCTCGAAGAGCGGGTTGGCCAGCGGCCCCGCCAGGTCGTAGCCGCTCCACGCCAGCAGGCCCAGTTCGGAATCGACGGCCGACTCGGTGCGATCGAACGGCGCGTTGAAATGCGCGGGCGTCGAGCCGAACGCCGCGTCGTTCGCGATACGCAGCGGCACGCCGCGGCAGGTCACCAGGTAGCTCAGCTGGTGACCGGTGAATGCGCAGCGCCGGCGGCCGAAGCGGTCGCGCAGCTCGGTCACGGTACCCTCGATCCAGCCGCGGCGGTACAGCTCGTCCTGCAGCGGCTGGTAGATTTCGTCGATGAATTCCCGCCACGTGATGGTTTCCGCCACTGGCAGCGGCAGCGCGATGATGTTGGCCGCCGGTACGTGGCGCTGCGCGGCATAGAAGCCGGCCAGGGCAACGGATTCGGGCTCGCGGGCATTGGCGAGGAGGACCAGCCGGTCGGCCGCGGGTCCGGCGGCGCCCAGCCAGGACGGGAGGAGCACCAGGCCGAGCCAGCGCCAGCGGTTCATGCGTGCCCGAGACGGTAGCCAAGCCAGACCCCGAGGAGGCACAGGGTGACCGACAGGAGCACGTTGGCGATGGCGATGCCCCATTCGCCCTTGAGGGCGTGCTCGAGG
>CAYMSE010000337.1:0-7181 GCA_964392935.1 uncultured Oleiharenicola sp. | reverse complement strand
CCGCTCAGGCGCTGCGCTGCGTCCGATGGTCCGAACAGTCGTCCACCCCGAGCCACCGCAGCGCCTCCGCGTGGTCGCGGAACGCGCGGATGTGCTGGCTGCCCCGCAGATTCTGGTAGAGCTCGTACATGCGGACCAGGCCGTACATCACGTCCTTCGCGACCACGTAGGCCCGGCGCGATTCGGGAGCGAAGAGGGTGCTCTGCCCGATCTGGCGGATCGTCTGCATCGAGACGGTGACGCTGGTGATCTCGCGGGCGTCGACCAACTGGTTGAGCCGCGAATGGAAGTTCGGGTCGTTGCGCAATTGTTCCTGCTGGGTGGTGATGTCCGCGTCGCTCAACTCGCCCCAGCAGCGGGAGCGGATGAGGTGTTGCGGGAGGTCGATCTGGTAGTCGGCTGGCATGCGTCGATAGTTGCTGCGCTTGATACGGTGGCCGGGGGGCATGTCGAGCAGCGGGATGGACGCTTGCGGATGCGACTGGCGCGAAAGGCGATGCTCCGATTTTTCACATCTGCTGAAGCCGGCCCTGCGACCCGGGAAAAGGCGCAATCCTACCGTCCGGGCCGCGGCGTGTCTTTGCATGGATTGTGTTTTCGTGACCGCGCGCGATTTCAGTAGCGCGGCCGATGGCCGCGAGCGGCCGGGATGAAACCGTGTCCGCCGCGGGGGAATGCCATGGTGCGGCGGGGGTGGGTCCGGTTTATTCGGCGCCAGCAGCCCGTTCCCGTGAGCACCCTCAACCGCGCCCTTCTCGCCGCCGCCCGGCCGCTTCCCTCCGGAGTGGCCTGCGGGCCGCTCGCGACGTTTCCCGAGCGCATCGTGCAATTCGGCGAGGGCGAGTTCCTGCGGGCATTCGCCGACTGGATGATCGACGAGCTGAACGGCCGCGGGCTGCTCGGGAGCCAGGTGCTGGTGGTGCAACCGGTCCGCGAGGGCCTCGCCGGCGTGCTGAACTCCCAGGACGGCCTCTACACGGTGCTCGCGCGCGGCACGGAATCCGGCCGCCCCGTGGAGGAGCCGCGCGTCGTGACGGCGGTGAGCCGCGCCCTCGATCCGTACGCGCAATGGTTCGACTTGGTCGCGACGTTCACGGGCCCGGACCTGCGGTTCGTGATCTCGAACACCACCGAAGCCGGCGCGGCGTTTGCGCTCGAGCCCTTCGACCCGGCCCGGTGTCCGGAATCGTTTGCCGCGAAGATCGCCACGCTCCTCCACGCCCGGTACCAGGCGGTGCGCGGGCACCCGGAGCGCGGCCTCGTGTTCCTGCCCTGCGAGCCGGGCGAGCGCAACGGCGCCTTCCTGCGCGACCGCGTGCTGCGGCACCTCGCGGCGTGGGGCCTGCCGGCGGCGTGCACGCGCTGGGTCGAGGACGCCAACCTCTTCCTCAACACGCTCGTCGACCGTCTCGTGCCCGGCTACCCGCAGCCGGAGGCCGCGGCACTCGCCGCGCGCCTGGCCTACGACGACCGGCTGCTCGTGGCGGCGGAGCGGTTCCACGAGTGGGTCATCGAGGGCCCCCGCGAGATCGAGGCCGAGCTGCCGTTTGCGCGGGCCGGGCTCAACGTCATCTGGACCGAGGACCTTGCGCCGTACCGCCAGCGCCAGCTGCGCGTGCTGCAGGGCGGGCGCACCGGCGCGCTGCCCGCCGCGTTCTGCGCGGGCGCGGACACGGTGTGCGGGATGATGGAGGATCCCATCACCGGCGCGTTCGCGCGGCACCTCGTGATGGACGAAATCCTGCCGCGCCTCGCCCAGCCGGAAGCCGAGCGCCGCGCCTACGCGACGGTGGTGCTGGAGCGGTTCCGCAATCCCTTCGTGCGGCAGGAGCTGCTCGCGCTCGCCCCGCCCGCGGTCGCGCAATGGCGCCGGCAGGTGCTGCCCTCGCTGCTCGACGCCACCGCGGCGACCGGCCGGCCGCCGCCGCTCCTGACGTTCTCGCTCGCGGCGCTGCTCTGGTTCTATCGCGGGGAGACGCACCCGGACGGGACGCGCCACGGCCTCCGACAGGGGGAACGCTACGCGATCCACGACGAGCCCGCGGTGCTGGAGGGCTTCGCGCGGGCCTGGGCCCGGGCGCGCGCGGATCGCGACTGGACCGCGCTCGCCGCGCCGATCCTGGCGCGCCGGGATTTCTGGGGGCGGGATCTCAATGCGGTCCGCGGCCTCACCGGTTGCGTCGTGGACCACCTGGGCAGCATCGCCACCTACGGCATGCGGGAAAGTGTGGCGCTCGCGCGCGCGCGCCTCGAGGGAGCCTGACCCATGCGCCGCGACCCACAGTCCGAATCACCGGCCCGACCAGAGACCGGATGACTTTGCGGGGTGGCGGTCCGCCTGCGTGGAGGTTGGACCGACGCCCTGCGACCCGCCGATGGGTGTCCATTCCCACCGGCGGGTTTTCTTTTTCGGGACAGGGCGCTCGCGTTTCCCGACCTCCGTGGCATTCGGAGAAGTCGCCATGCTTGCCCGTCTCCTTCGCCGGCTCGCGACCCGCTGCCCGCCGGCGGCGCGGGAGCTCGGGTTGCTGCGCGAGCACGAGGACATCGCCCGGCGCCATGCCCGCGTGCCCGACGCTTGGGTCTCGCACCTGGCGGCCAGCCAGGCGGTGATCCTCGAGATCGCCGCGCAGTGTCCGCGGAAAACACGCGTCCTCGTCATTGGCGCCGGCGACTGCCTTGACGTGCCGGTGGCGGGATTGGCGGAGCAGTTCCAGGAGGTCGTACTGGCGGACATCGTCACGGGCGTGACGGTGCGGCGCTGGGAGCGAACGTTTCCCGGGCGCGTGCGCGGGGTGAACTGGGACGCGAGCGGCGCACTCGCCGCGCTGGCCGCGGTGCGCGCCACGGTGGAACCCGGCGACGCCCCCGGCTATTTCGCGCGGGCCGATCCGGGCCCGCCGCCGGGCGGCGCACCGGACTTCATCGTCTCGGCAAACTGCATCTCCCAACTCGGGCTCGTGCCGGGGCACTCGCTCCCGGCCGAGGCGCAGGACAAGTCCGTGCCGGAGCGGTGCGCGCGCGTGGCGGCGCGGCGCCACCTCGCGTGGCTGGAGCAACAGCCCGGGCTGAAGTTGCTCCTCGCGGACGTCGCCCGCCTGGACGTGGCTCCCGACGGCCGCCAGTTGAAGAAGGAGACGCTGCACGAGCGCTTCGGCCTGCCGAAGCCCGACCGCACGTGGCGCTGGGACCTCGCGCCGATCCCCGAGTGGTCGCCCGATTTCCACCGCGTGCACGAGGTGGGGGCGTGGGTGTTCCGGCCGGGAAACGGATCGTAGCGCCGGTTGCGGCGGCGGCCGGGGTCGGCGCCCCTGGCTACAGGACCATTCCGGCGGAGCCGGCCTGGATCTTTTCCCGCAGGTGCGTGCATCCGCCTTCGTTCCGTGGGCGGAACTACGGCGCGACAAGGCTCATCCCGGGGACGCGGCGAGGATCTTCTCCCGCAGGTGCGTGCAGCGGGTTTTCGACTCGGCGTTGCGGATGGCCATGGAGAAGGCGGCGGGTTCGCCGACGAGGAAGACGCGCTTCCGTCCGCGCGTGATCGCGGTGTAGACGAGGTTGCGCTGCAGCATCATGAAATGCGCCTTCAGCAGCGGGATGATGACGCACGGGTATTCCGAGCCCTGGCTCTTGTGGATGCTGATGGCGTAGGCCAGGGCGACGTCGCCAAACTCGCCGCGCTCGAACACGTGCTTCTCGCCGTCGAAGTCCGCGACCAGCGTGCCCTTCGCGAGGTCGACGCTGGCGACGGTGCCGATGTCGCCGTTGAAGAGGTTCTTGTCGTAGTTGTTCCGTAGCTGGATGAGCTTGTCGCCCGGGCGGTACTCGCCGCTGACCGTCTTGAGGCCGCGGGCGCGGCCGTTGAGCGCGGCCTGGAGCTGGGTGTTGAAGTTGGCCACGCCGGCCACGCCCTTGTGCATCGGCGCGAGCACCTGCACGTCGCTGACCGGGTCGAGCCACGAGAGCTTCTGCGGGATGAACCGCGTGCAGAGCTCGAGGACCTTCGCGAGGCAGTCCTCGGCGCTGTGCGCGGCGATGAAGTTGAGGTCGCTCCACGCCTGCGCCTGGGCGACCTCGCCCGCGACGGGCGGCGGGGAGGCGACGCCCTCGTTGATCGCGTGGGCCGTCGTGACGATCGAGCTCTCCTTCTGCTGGCGGTAGACGAATTGCAGGCGGGTGACGGGGAGCAGGGACCCGGGTTGAGGGTTGAGAGTTGAGGGCTGAGGGATCGATCCGGCGGAACCTGGACGTTGGGCGTTGGACGTTGAGCGTTGAGCGTTCGCGGTGTTCGACACCGCGATCAGGTCCTTCAGCACGTTGCCGGCGCCGACGCTCGGGAGCTGGTCGATGTCGCCGACGAGCAGCAGGTGGGCGCGGGCGGGCACGGCCTGTAGGAGCGCGGCGGCGAGGCGCGCGTCGAGCATCGAGGACTCGTCGACAATGAGGAAATCGGTGGCCAACGGCTTGGACTCGTTGTGGGCGAAGCCGCCGCGGGTGACGTCGTAGGCGAGGAGCCGGTGGATCGTGGACGCGAAGCCGCCCGTTGTGGCGGCCAGCCGCTGCGCGGCGCGTCCGGTCGGCGCCGCGAGCGTCACGCGCACCTTCTTGGCCTTCAGGATCTCGACGAGCGCGCGGAGGAGGGTCGTCTTGCCCGTACCCGGTCCGCCGGTGAGAATTGTGAACTTGTGCGTCAGCGCCTGCTCGATGGCGCGGGCCTGGAGCGGGTGGAACTCGAAGCCGGCCTTGTCCTGCGCCCACTGCACCGCGGCGCCGACCTTGATGGCGGGCAGGCCCGAGGGCACGGACGTCAGCCGCCGCACCACCTCGGCGATCTTTCCCTCGGCGCGGTCGTTGTGGGGCAGCTGGACGAAGGAGGCCGCGAGCGCGGCCCGTTGAGAGTTGAGGGCTGAGGGTTGAGAGCTGGTCGCCGGGGGCGCATGCTGCACCAGGTCCTTCGCGGCGACGAGGGCGTCGAGGCGGGCCGCGAGGCGGTCGGCGGAGGTCTCGAGCAGGTTGGCGGTGTAGTCGACCAGGTCGCCGCGCGGGAAGGCGGTGTGGCCCTCCTCCTCGAGCGTCTGCAGGGCGTAGATGAGGCCCGCGTCGAGCCGGGGCGGCGCGTCGTTGGCAAAACCCAGGTTGATGGCGAGCCGGTCCGCCGTCTTGAAGCCGATGCCGTCGATCTCGCGCGCGAGCCGGTAGGGTTCCGCCTGGATGATGCGCTGCGCCTGCGCGTCCCACTTCTTGACGATGCGCACGCATTGGGCGGTGGTGACGCCGTAGGTCTGGAGGAAGATGTGCACCTCGCGGAGGGTCTTCTGTTCGTCCCAGGCCGTCTTGATGGAGGCGGCGCGGACCTTGCCGATGCCGGGCACCTGGCGGAGCTTGCCGGACTCCTCGCTGAGCACCCGGAACGTGTCCGTGCCGAACGCGTCGACGATCTTGTTGGCGTAAACCTGGCCGATGCCGGGAACGAGCCCGCTGCCGAGGTATTTCCGGATGCCGTAGACGGACGAGGGCAGCTCGCTCTTGAAGGCGGTGACCTTGAACTGCGCGCCGTGCTGCGCGTGCCGCGTCCACTCGCCGCTGAGCCGGAGCGTCTCGCCGCACTGGACGCCGGGCAGCGGCCCGGTGATGGTGACGCGGTCCTCCGCGGATTTCGCAGCCTCGGGTTTCAACTCCGCGATCGTGTAGTGGTTCTCCTCGTTGAAGAAGATGATGCGCTCCAGGACGCCGGTCAGGGAGTGGGGGGAGGGAGAGCCAGGCACAGCGGCCCACGAATAGACGCTCGCGCCGCGAATGAAAGCGCGGAAGCGGGCTTGCGGGGGCCGGCGCGCGGGCGCATCATCCACCCATGCGCGCGACGGTCTGGATCCATGCGGCGGCCGGGTACAACCTGGCCCTCGCGGTGCTCCACCTCGGCTTCTGGCGCCTGTTCAAGTGGCGCGAGGAGCTGGCGAAAGTACATCCGGCCAACCGGGGCGTGATGCAGGCGCTCAACGTCATGCTCACTTTCGTTTTTGTTGCGGTGGCGGCCTTGCAGATCTGCCTCACGGACGACGTGGCCGGTTCGCCGGTGGGCCGGGCGGTGCTGGGCGGGATGGCGGCGTTCTGGCTGCTGCGCGCGATCCTGCAGCCGGCGTTCTGGCCGGAAGTGCCGCGGCGCGTGAACTACGGCATCGCGACGCTGTTCCTCGCCGGCGCAGTGTTGCACGCGCTGGCCCTGCGCGGCTGACGCGCCGCGTCCCGGGCCAACAGCGCGGCCCGCTCGGGAGAGCGGGCCGGGGAAAGACGGACGGGTTTAGGGGAATCGATCAGGGCGTCGTCTTGGCCGGAGTGGCCGGCTCGGCCGGCGCCGTTGGGGTCGCGGGGGCGGCGGGCGCCGCGGGCGCCGCGGCGAGGTCGGCCTGGAACTCCTGGACGAGCTTCTGCATCTTCGGCATCAGCGACTGCTGCATTTCCTGGGCGAGCGGCATGATGCGGGCCATCACCTGGGGCTGCTTTGCCATCATCGACTTGCCCTCGGCGGACTGGAAGAACGCGATCATGGCCTTCAGCTCGGCCTCCGAGTAGATGTCCGCGTACACGGAATCCATCTTGGTGATCATCGCCTTGGCCTCGGACATCGACAGGTCCATGACCTTGCTCATGTAGGCCTCGAATTTCTGGCGCTGCTCGGGGGTGGCGGAGTCGGGCAGGTGGGCGACCTGGAGGGCCATGCGCTTCATGGCGTCGGTCATGGAGTCCAGCATCTTGTCGGCCTGCATGGCGGCGATGGCTTCGCGGGCGAGGGCCAGCTTGGCGGCGTTGTCTTCGGCACGGGCGCCGCCGGCGAGGGCGAGCAGCGCGAGGGTGAGCAGCAGTTTTTTCATGGGGAAGGGGAGCCGCGGGCGGACGGCCCGGTTGCGCCACGGCAGGCCGAGGTTGCAGCCCGGCGGCGGCGGGTGCAACGTCCGATGCGCCCCGATGCTTGCCTTTGAAGACCTCCGCCCCGGCCAGACCTACGGCACGCCCGAGCACACCGTGACCGCGGCGGAAATCGTGGCGTTCGCGCGGCAGTTCGACCCGCAGCCGTTCCACACCGACGCGGACGCGGCGCAGGGCACGCTTTTCGGCCGCCTGGTGGCCAGCGGGTGGCACACGGCGGCCATCAGCATGGCCTTGATGGTGCGCGGCGAGATGGG
>CAYMSE010000336.1:0-5847 GCA_964392935.1 uncultured Oleiharenicola sp. | reverse complement strand
CAAGCTCGAGAACCTCACCACCGCCGACCTCGGCCGCGCCAAGCGCATCGTCGTCGACAAGGAGAACACGACCATCGTCGAGGGCTCCGGCAAGTCGTCCGACATCCAGGGCCGCGTGAAGCAGATCCGCCGCCAGATCGACGAGACCACCAGCGACTACGACCGCGAGAAGCTCCAGGAGCGCCTCGCCAAGCTCGCCGGCGGCGTCGCCGTCATCAACGTCGGCGCGGCCACCGAGGCCGAGATGAAGGAGAAGAAGGCCCGCGTCGAGGACGCGCTGCACGCCACGCGCGCGGCCGTGGAAGAGGGCATCGTCGCCGGCGGCGGCGTCGCGCTCCTCCGCACCGTCAAGGCCATCGAGTCCCTCAAGCTCGAGGGCGACGAGGCCTTCGGCGCCCAGATCGTGCGCCGCGCGATCGAGCACCCGATCCGCATGCTCTGCACCAACGCCGGCGTCGACAGCGGCGTCGTCGTGAAGGAGGTCCTGGCCGGCAAGGGCAACTTTGGCTACAACGTCGCCACCGGCGAATACGAGGACCTCGTCAAGGCCGGCGTGGTGGACCCGACTAAGGTCACCCGCACCGCGCTGCAGAACGCGGCCTCGATCTCGGGCCTGCTGCTCACCACCGAGTGCATGATCACCGAGCTCCCCGAAAAGGAGAAGGCCCCTGCGGCCCCCGGCGGCGGCGGCATGGGCGGCATGGACTACTGAGTCCGATGACCACGAGACTTCACGGTCTCACCTGAAACTTCGAGGCGCCTCCCCGAAAGGGAGGCGCCTTTGTTTTGTTCGAGCAACATAGGTTTCGATGTATGCATAGGAGCCGAAGCAAAATCCGACGTTACATCGAGAGTGCGGTTTTTGTGTTGGTGTGGATGGCATGCGGCTCGTTTTTCGAACTTGGCGGTCCAGGGTATCTACTGCTCGGAGTGCCCTTGGTTGTAATTTTCCAGCTGCTAATAGCCCGTCGTCCTCTCCATCAGCTGTGGGTGCGCGAATCCGAGTCTTTCCGGACGGACTTAAAGACGTTCCTGACGGCATTGACGTTGATTGGTGTGCCAGTTTTGGCGCTCTTCCTCCAAATCCGGGATTATCGATTTATGCTTATGGTTGTCGCGGTTGGAGCGATTCCTTGTGCATTCGCGTTGCGGCACCAGCACGCTGAGAAGCTGCTTCACGCGCTCCCCAGCTTCGGAATGGCGATAGCCGTCGGATGTGCTGTCTTCGCGTCGTTTGCGCTCTGGAATGGTCGCTCGCCCGTTGTTGATCTGGGGAAACTGCCGATGCTATTTGGCGATCTGCTTTGCCTGACGGTCGCGGGGTTTGTCGTGGAAGAGGTCGCTTTCCGTGGCGCCCTTGACAGCCACGTCGCACTTGGGGCAGGTACTCGTATCCAACAGTGGGGTTCGGCTGTTTTTGTATCTTTTCTCTGGGGGATATGGCATTTGCCGTTAACCTTTCTCTACCCGTCTCGAGAGGTAGGTTTCCTCGCCTTGGCAATCTTCCTGAATATTCTTTGGGGCGTTCCGCTCTCATTTTGCTGGCGGAAAGGTGGAACGCTACTGCTACCAAGTGTGGTCCATGCCCTATGTGATAGCTATCGCAATGCTCTCATGTAATGGGCCGGCAAAGTGATTGGCCGAACCGAAGGGACCGGGTTGTGTGGTGTGTGGTTCGCGCGGACGCAGTCAACACGCATGCTGAGCGAGCGAACAGCGTTGAATCGATCACTGTCCGGAATTTCCCTCTGCTCATGCCAATCGCAGCAATGTCATGAAAGCCTTCGAAGGTTACCGTTTGATCACGCCGGGCGAGCTCGCCTGGCGGCCGTCCAATCTGATGCGCATCCCCAATGCGGACTACCTGGAGCGCACGGGCAGCGAGATCCTCGGTGCGCGCTTGTGGCGCCTGCCGCCCCGGAGCGCGAACACGCTGCACCGGCACGTGCGCGCGGAGGAATTCTATTTCGTCCTCGAGGGCGTCGGCCGGATGCGGGTGGGGGAGGAAACGCTGACGGTCCCGAAACACGGCGGCGTGCTGGTCGGGCCGGCGGTGCTCCGGCAGATTTTCAACGATGCCGATACCGAGACCCTCTGGTTGATCGTCGGCGCCCCGGAAAAGGAGCTCGAACCGCACGAGGTCGGCAACATGAGCCTCTACTATCCCACGGACCCCACCCAGCTGCCGCCGGAACTCAAGGGAACGCAGTGGCCGCCGAAGGCCTGATCCGGTGCAACACCCAACCGGCGCCGTGGTGAGATCAATCGGGCTCCGGGCAATGATCGGTTCGGCGGGAGTCGGGGCGTGAAGCCCCTTCCACCGCGCGAGGTGCGACGAGGAGGGTGAAGGAGTCCGGGCGGTGTCGGTGTTGTGCGGGGATGACCGGCGCGAGTCATGAGCGCCGGGTTGCTCCATGCTCCGCTCTTGCACCGCTCTCGTCCGGGTTGTCGTCCTCGCCTGCCTGGGCGCGGCCGTCGCCGCGTCCGCGGCGGTGCAGCGGCAGACGGCGCTGCGGGCAACGGTGGCGGGCGCATACGACTTCCAGTACCTGCAGTACCTGCCGCCGGGTTACGGCACGGGCACGGCGAAGTGGCCGCTGCTGATCTTCCTCCACGGCGCCGGCGAGCGGGGCGCGGATGTCCAGCGCGTCGCCGCCAACGGCCCGCCGATGCTGGTCGAGCGGGGGCGAGACTTTCCCTGCATCGTGATTTCGCCGCTCTGCTCCGAGAGCTGGTGGTCGCCGTACACGTTGCGCGCGTTTGTCGCCGACCGGATTCGCGAGCTGCCGGTGGATCCCGACCGCGTGTACCTCACCGGACTCAGCATGGGCGGCTATGGCACCTGGGACCTCGCAGAGCTGGCGCCCGACCTGTTCGCCGCGATCGCCCCGCTGTGCGGCGCCGGCGACACCACGCAGGCGTACAAGCTCCGCGACCTGCCGGTGTGGGCCTTCCACGGCGTGCTGGATGCCACCGTGCCCGTGGCCGGCACGCAAAACATGATCCAGGCCATCCGCCAGGCGGGCGGTTCCCCGTCGGTCACACTCTACCCCGACCTCGGACACGACATCTGGACGATCACCTACAACGACGAGCAGCTCTACACCTGGATGTTTGCGCAGAACCGCGCGAGCTCGCGGACGATGCCGACGGTGGTGTCGTCCGCGGCGGTGCAAGCAGCGATCGGCGGCAGCGCGACCTTCAGCGTATCGGCGGCGGCGCGGCCGGCGCCGGCCTTCCAGTGGCAGAGACTGGCGGCGGGTGCGTCCTCCTGGTTCAACCTGACCGAAGGCGGTGCCTACCGTGGCGTGACGACGAGCGCACTGTCGATCGACGCCGTCACCGCCGGCATGGCCGGGGATCAATTCCGGGTGTTGGTGACGAACGAGCTTGGCTCCGTGCAGAGTGCGGCGTTCACGCTGATGCCGACCGGCACGGCCGTCTGGCGCTCGCCCGCCGGCTTGTGCATCGATGCCGCCGGCAGTGTTTGGGTTGCCGATCGCGCGGACAACGTGATCCGGCGCATCTCGCCGCTCGCCGTGATCGAGCTGGCGGCCGGGGCGGCCGGCACCGCCGGCGAGGCGGATGGCGCGGCGACAACGGCCCGGTTCCGGCAGCCGTCGGCGGTGATCGCGGACGCGAGCGGGACGCTCTACGTGGCCGACACGGGCAACGGCACGATCCGGCTGATCCGGACCGACGGCACGGTGACGACGCTGGCCGGTTCACCCACGCAGCGCGGCAGCGCCGACGGCGCCGCGGCATCGGCGACCTTCAACGCGCCCGCCGCACTCGCGCTCGACGCCGCGGGCAACCTTTTGGTCGCTGACGCCGGCAGCTCCGTCGTGCGGAAGATTTCGCCGAGCGGCGCCGTGACGACGCTGGCCGGCAGTGCGGACAACCGCGGCGACCGCGACGGAACCGGCGCGGAGGCGCGCTTCAATGCCCCGGCGGGGATCGCGGTGGACGGGAACGGGAACCTCGCGGTGGCCGACACCGGCAACAACCTCATCCGTCACATCACGCCCGCCGGCGTGGTGACGACGCTCGCCGGCACGCCGGGCGTGAGCGGCCGGAGCGATGGAGCCGGCATGACGGCGCTGTTCGACCAGCCGACCGGCCTCGCGTTCGATGCGGGCGGAAACCTCTTCGTGGCGGACACCGGCAACAGCACGATCCGCCGGATCGGTCCGACTGGCATCGTCACCACCGTGGCCGGGTGGCCGGGCATCGGCGGCCTGCGTGACGGTGCGGGCGGCGAGGCGCTCTTCAACCAGCCGCGCGGCGTCGCCATCGACGCTGCCGGCACGGTCTGGGTGGCCGACACCGGCAACGCTGCGATCCGCAAGATCTCCGCGGCGGGCGGCGTGGTCACGCCGACCCTGACCGAGCGAACTGCGACGCCGAGCACCCCGCCGACCACGCCGAGCACACCGACGAATCCCACAACCCCGCCTGCCGCCGGGAGCGGCGGAGGAGGTGGCGGCGCGACGAGCGAGTGGTTCCTTGGCGCGTTGCTGTTGATGCTGATGGCGCGCCTGGTCGTGGGGGCGGGACGCGGCGGATGGAATCGGGGCCGGACTTGAGTGGTTCGGCTTGGGGCGCAGCGGCCGCCGCGGGGAGGTCGGATGCTTCGCCGACGCGTCGGGCGTGAAGCCCGACCTACAGAAGCGAGCGCGTCAGCGAAACGCGATGGCGGGCTTCAGGCTGCCGTCGGCGAAAATGACGCCCATCCAGACGACGCTTTTCCCGGCCGGCAGGTTGCCGGAGCTCAGCGTGATGGCGGCCGGGGCCGGCACGCCGAGCGGCAGGTTCTTGAACACGGCGTTGTTCATGGGACTCTTCTCGAGGTCGGGGGCGATGGAGAGGAGTTCGTGTCCGGCGTTTTCGACGCCGCGCAACATGATGGTCTGCTGGTCGAGCGATTTCGCTCCGTTGAGGGAGAAGTTCATGGGGTGGGGGCGTTGGCCTTGATGGCATCGATGATTTTTTTCCGGTCGGCGTCAGGGATGTCCTGAAAGAGCTTGTCGAGCTGCTCCTGCATCAGCGGCGCGAGATCCTTCAGCTCGGTCGCGGCCGGTGCTTTCCCGATTATCTGTTCGAGCGTCTTGCGCATCTGCGCGGCGTCCATCTTGCCGACCAGGGCGCGCATGTTCCCGATTTCGTCGGCCTGGACCTGCGTCAGGTCGGCTTTCACCAGGGGGTAGCGGGCCTTGTTGGCCTTCACCACCTCGCCGGCCGACTGGGCCGCGGTCTGGCCGGTGTCGGCGGCCAGCTTGCTCAGGCCGCCCTGGATGGTGCCGGCCTGGTAGTACGCGATCATGTCGGCCCATCCCTCCTCGAACGAGTATTTGTCCGCGGGCAGCTCCATCTTGCGGATGACGTCGGCCAGCTTCGCGTCGCGGCCGCCGTTCATGGCGTTGATGAGGGACTCGGTGGCCTTCTCGTGGAACCAGTTCTTGTCGTACGAGAGCCGCGTGCCCTTGCCCACGCTCAGGATGGAGGCGAGGACCGTCTTGTCGGTCTTGCCGCCCACGATCGTGCCGGCGCCGGCCAGTCCCAGTTCGACGAAATCCATGATGGTGTTGGCGCCCGCGCGTTGCTCGTAGATCTGTTCCTGCAGCGTCGCGTACCAAGAATCGATGTCCACCCGGATGCGCTGAATCATCCGGTTGCGCGGCAGCTTCGCGGCCTCGAAGTCCCGGCTGCCCAGCGCCGTGTCGTACTCGGCCCGCAGCGCGTTGAGGCCGTCGGTCGTGAGCGTGGTGGCCCCGCCGTCGGAGCGGACGTACGCGGGCGGCGGCTGCAGCCGGGAGACGCAGCCGGCCAGCAGCACCGACGCGCCGC
>CAYMSE010000335.1:0-9401 GCA_964392935.1 uncultured Oleiharenicola sp. | reverse complement strand
CGACCGGCAGCTCACGCCGAACACGCGGGCCCAGCGGGAGGCGCGCGTCGCCCGCGCGCGGCAGGGGCTGGCGGAGCTGGCGAAGTTCGATCGCGCGCAGCTCGATGCCGGGCAGCGGATTTCCGCCGGCACGCTCGCCTGGCAGCTCACCATGATCGTCGAGGCCGAGCCCTTCGAGGACTACAGCTATGTGTACCAGCAGTACAGCGGCCTCGACACGCGGCTGGTGACCTTCCTCACCCAAACCCACCCGATCCGCAACCGGCGCGACATCGAGAACTACCTCGCCCGCCTCGACCAGGTCGCCGGGCAGATCGACGAGGGCCTCGCGCAGGCGAAGGATCGCGCCACGCGCGGCTTCATCCCGCCCCGGGCGATCCTCCAGTCCGCCATCGCCCAACTCGACCGGTTCCTCGCCCGCAGCCCGCACGACAACATCTACGTCAGCTCGCTCGACGAGCGCGCCTCCAAGCTCAAGGACCTCCCCGCCACCGACCGCGCGGCCTTCGTCGCGTCGGCCGAGAAGATCGTGGCCGCGGCCGTCATCCCCGCCTACCAGCGCGTGAAGGACCTCCTCGTCGCGCAACAGCCGGTCGCGAGCGAGGCCGTCGGGATCGGACGCTTCCCCGGCGGGGACCAGGCCTACGCCCAGGCGCTGCGCCAGCTCACGACCACCGACTACCCGCCGCAGCAGATCCACGAAATCGGCCGGAAGGAGGTGGCGCGGATCGAAGCGGAGATGGACGGCCTCCTGAAGCAGCTGGGCTTCAAGGACGGCTCGATCACCGAGCGCATGGCGCGGCTCGACGACAGTCTCCAGCCGCCCGCCGAGCCCGATCCGCGCCCCGCGATGCTGGCGCGCTACGACCAGATCCTGCGCGACGCCGAGAAACGCGCCGCACCGCTCTTCGACCTGCGGCCGCAGGCGCCGTGCTTCGTGAAGCGCGAGCCGGCGCTCACGGAAAAGACCGCCGCCGCCCACTACACCCCGCCGGCCCGCGACGGGTCGCGCCCGGGCATCTTCTGGGCGCCGCTGCCGGGCCCGAAGTTCCGGACCGCGAGCATGCGCACGCTCGTCTACCACGAGGCGATTCCCGGCCACCACTTCCAGATCGCCCTGCAGGCCGAGATGAAGGACCTGCCGCGCTTCCGGCGCGACCGCGTCTTCGGGTTCATCTCCGCGCACGGCGAGGGCTGGGCGCTCTACGCCGAGTCGCTCGCCGCCGAATCCGGCTGGTACGAGGGCGACCTCGCCGGCCACCTCGGCCAGCTCAACGACGAGCTCTTCCGCGCCAAGCGCCTCGTCGTCGACACCGGCATGCACGCCATGGGCTGGTCGCGCGAGCAGGCGCTCGCATACGGCCTGCCGGTCGACAACCCGGTCGCCGAGGTCGAGCGCTACATCGTGTGGCCCGGCCAGGCCTGCTCCTACAAGATGGGCATGCTCAAGATCCTCGAACTGCGCGCCAAGGCGCAGGCGGCCCTCGGCCCGAAATTCTCGCTCCGCGATTTCCATAGCGTCGTCCTGCGCGCCGGCACCGTCCCGCTCGCCGTGCTCGAGCAGGTGGTCGACGACTACATCGCAGCGCCGGACAAATCGTAGCGGTACGCGAAGCCGCGGCTTGACCGCGGGGCGCCGGCGCGTTCCGTCCGGCGGCAAGCCCTCACCCCCGCCTTTGTCATGAGCCCTGCCGACCTCGACGCCTACCTCGCCCGCATCGGGCTCCCCGGTCCCCATGCGCCCACGCTGGCGACGCTGCGCGCCCTGCAGCTCGCGCACGTGTCGGCCGTGCCGTTCGAGAACCTCGACGTGCTGCTCGGCCGGCGCATCAGCCTCGAGCCCCCGGCCCTGCATCGCAAGCTCGTGCACGACCGGCGCGGCGGCTACTGCTTCGAGAACAACTCGCTGTTCCGCGACGTGCTGCGGGCCCTGGGCTTCTCCGTCACGCCGCTGCTGGCGCGCGTGCGCTGGCAGGTGCCCGCCGGCGTGAAGACGCCGCTCACGCACATGGTGCTGCGCGTCGACCTCGACGGGCGCGCGTGGCTGGCCGACGTCGGTTTCGGCGGCATCGGCGCCACCGGCCCGTTGCGGCTCGAGCCGGACCTCGAGCAGGAAACACCCCACGAACGGCGGCGCCTGGTCGCCCGCGACGACTACCTCGTCCACCAGGTGCGCTTCGGCGACACGTGGGGCGACGTCTACCAGTTCCGCCTCGAGGAGCCCGCGCCGATGGATTTCGAGATGGGCAATGTCTTCAGCTGGTCGCACCCGCAGGCGCACTTCCGCAACATCCTCGTCGCCACCCTCGTCCGCCCCGATCACCGCCTCATCGTCTTCAACGGCGAATTCACCGTGCGCCACCGCGACGGCCGCGCTGAGACGCGGCCCGTCGGTTCGGCGGACGATCTCCTCGCGCTGCTCGCCGAGCGCTTCGGCCTCCGCTTCCCCGCCGGCACGCGCTTCGGTCCGCCGGGTTCACCTTGGCCGGCCTGAAGGTCCGCGGTAGCCGCAGGTGAAGGCGGAGCGCCTTGACCGCAAGGCGCTGATGGGGCGGCGGCGGCGCAGCGCGCCAGGGACCGCGCGTTCCCCCGGCTGCTTCCCCGCCTTGAGGGACAGCAGCATTTCAACCACCTCGTCACGGCCATAGTGGTGGTCAGCGCCCCCAATTGCCGCTCCCCGCTACCGCGCCGGCGGCGGCTCGCGTTCCTCGCTCTGGTCGATGAGGTCGAACGACGTGATCGCCGTGCAATGTTCCCAGCCGGGCTCCGTCTTCACCTTGGCGTTGAACGCCGCCACGCGGTCGTTCCAGCCGATCTTGCGCGAGTGCTCGTTCCACACGTGCGCCTGCGCGCGGTTCGGCCGGAGGCCCGTGGCGAACATCCACTCGGCAATCTCCGCGTCGGTGCGCCCGGCCCGCACCTGCGCCTCGACGTCCTCGAACTTCACGTTGAGGAAACCGCAGAGCTGGCCGTCGAGGCCGATCGAGAGCCCGTAGTTCCGGTGGAAATGCTCCGGCAGCTTCCCGGCCTGCCGCAGGCGAATCTTGTCGAGCATCCGGCCGAGGTGATGCAGGCCGCCGACGGTCTTGTCGTAAGGGGAACGCAGGCCTTCCACGCGCGGCATCGCGGCAGTCAAGCGCGCGACCGCGGGCTGGCGAGGCGAATTCGCGCGACGCGGGGCCGCGCCGCGCACACTCAAATTCCGCGCAGCATCCGCCAAGAAGCGAACAGGAATGCGCGTTGAGAGGCCCGGACCGCCGGATTCAATGGGAGATGAGGGAACAGCCTTCATGAAAACGAACGTGCGAGCGGATCGTTCCGGGGCGGCCAAGGGCGACCTGACCGCCCTCAATGAGCGGGCGTTGCTCGACCTGCTGGCCGCGGCGGAGAAACAACATGGTTACGTGCCCCGCGAGCTGTCCGACGAGGTCGGACGCGAACTCGAGCTCCGGCTCGAACGCCTGCGCCAGATCCAGGGCCGGCTCGACACCGGCATCCGGCGCGACGTGCAGACCCAGGTCGGCCGCTGGCGGGACGAGGAGGGCAACCTCATCATGATCCTGCACGCCATCCAGAACCAGCACGGCTACGTGCCGCGCGAGGTGGCGATGGAGCTCTCGCGCGAACTCGGCGTGAAGCTCGCGCGGATCTACGAGGTCATCACCTTCTACCACTACTTCAAGCTGCAGCCGCCCGGCGTCCACAACGTCACCGTCTGCAACGGCACCGCCTGCTACCTCAAGGGCTCGGCCGACCTGCTCAACGAGCTGCGCACCCGCCTCGGCATCAGCGAGGGCCAGACCACCGCCGACCGGCAGTACCACCTCGACGTCGTCCGCTGCATCGGCTGCTGCGGCATGTCGCCCGCCATGGTCGTCGACGGCAAGACCCACGGGCGCGTGAAGAGCTCGGACATCGCCGGCGTCCTCGACGCCGTGAAGAAGAGCGGAGGCGCGGCATGAAAGCGCTCACCCCCGGGGACCTCGCCGCCTTCGCGGCCCCGCCCGCCGAACCCGCCAATTGGATCCGCGTCCAGCTCGACACCGGCGGCATCGCCGCGGGCGCCGAGACGGTCTACGCCGCGCTCGAGCCGGCCTGCGCCCGCCACCAGCCGCCCGTGCAGCTGCTCCGCGTCGGTTCCGTCGGCTACTCCTTCGCCGACCCCGTCGTCGAGGTCCAGGCCGCCGGCATGCCGCGCACGCTCTACGGCCGCGTCACCCCCGAGATCGCCGCGCAGATCATGACCGAACACTTCGGCCAGCGGCGGCTGCTCGAGGGCCTCGCGATCGCCCCGCGCCAGCGCGGCCTGCAGTTCGACGCGCCGGTCACCCAGATCCTGGTGAAGGACACGGGCCCCGAGAACGGCGGCAAGACGGAGTTCTTCCAGTTCTCGCTCGGCGAGGAGCTGAAGCGCCGCAACCTCGCAGGCCGCGTGCAGGTCGTGCGCGCGCTCGACCTCGGCGTCTACGACGAGGGCGTCGTCGTCCAGCTCCTCCCCTCCGCCGTCACCTACGCCAACGTCCTCGCCCCGGACATCGCCCGCATCGTGGAGGAATCCGTCGAGCACGGCCGCGTGCTGGACGACCTGCTGTGGAAGCAGCCCGACCGGCAGGTGCGCGTCGTGCTTCGCAACTGCGGCGCGATCGACCCCGACCGCCTCGACGACTACCTGCGCCGCGCCCGCGGCTACCAGGCCCTGGCCAAGGTGCTCGCGGAAATGCAGCCGGCGGACGTCATCGCCGAACTGAAGGTGAGCGGCCTGCGCGGCCGCGGCGGTGCGGGTTTCCCCACGTGGTTGAAATGGCAGCTGACCGCCTCGCAGCCCGGACCGCAGCGGTACGTCATCTGCAACGGCGACGAGGGCGACCCCGGCGCGTTCATGGACCGCAGCGTGCTCGAGAGCGACCCGCACGCCGTGCTCGAGGGCATGATGATCGCCGCCTACGCGATGGGCGCGAGCATGGGCTACTTCTCCATCCGCGCCGAGTACCCGAAGGCCGTCGAGCGCATCGAGCGCGCGCTGGTCGAGGCGCGCGCCGCCGGGCTCCTCGGCGACAACATCCTCGGCAGCGGCTTCCACTTCGACGCCAAGGTGCGCCTGGGCGCCGGTGCGTTCGTGTGCGGCGAGGAGACCGCGCTGATCGCCTCCATCGAGGGCCGCCGCGGCAGCCCGAGCCCGCGCCCGCCCTACCCGTCCGTGCGCGGCCTCTGGGGCCGGCCCACCGCCATCAACAACGTCGAGACCCTCGCGTGCGTCTCGGCCATCCTGCTGCGCGGCGGGGCCTGGTTCGCCGGCTACGGCACCGACAGCTCGAAGGGCACGAAGGTCTTCGCCGTCACCGGCAAGGTGCGCAACGCCCAGCTGGTCGAGGTGCCGATGGGCACCACGCTCGAGCAGATCGTCTACGAGGTCTGCGGCGGCGTGCTCGACGGCAAGGAGATCAAGGCCGTGCAGACCGGCGGCCCGTCCGGCGGCGTCATCCCGCGCGAGCAGCTCGACACCCCCGTGAGCTACGAGACGCTGCAGAAGCTCGGCTCGATCATGGGCTCGGGCGGCATGCTCGTGATGGACACCGGCGACTCGATGGTCGACGTCGCCAAGTTCTATCTCCGTTTCTGCGTCGACGAGTCCTGCGGCAAGTGCGCGCCGTGCCGCATCGGCGGCTACCAGCTGCTCCAGATTCTCGACCGCATCTCCCGCGGCCGCGGCCACGCCGAGGACCTCGTCACCATCCGCCGCATCTGCACCTCGATGCAGAAGGCCTCGCTCTGCGGCCTGGGCCAGACCGCCCCCAACCCGGTGATCTCGACGCTCCGTTACTTCAACGACGAGTACAAGGCGTACCTCGAGGGCGGCCCGAGCTACGCCCGCAAGATGAGCCGCGGCAAAACCCCCGAGCCCGCCCCCGCCGCCGTCCTCCCGGCGGTCCTCCCGCCATGATCACCGCCCGCATCAACCAGCTCACGGTCGAGGTGCCGGAAGGCACGTCCATCCTCGACGCCGCCCGCCGCGTGCAGGTGAAGATCCCCACGCTCTGCAAGCACAAGGACCTGCTCCCCACCGCCGCCTGCGGCATCTGCATCGTCCGCAACCGGGGCGGCAACAAGCTGCTCCGCGCCTGCTGCACGCCGCTCGAGGCCAGCATGGAGATCACCACGCACGACCGCGAGATCGTCGAGGTCCGCCGCTCCGTGCTCGAGCTCATCCTCTCCAACCACCCGCAGGCCTGCCTGACCTGCGGCCGCAACGGCGAGTGCGAGCTGCAGTCCCTCGCCGCCGACTTCAACATCCCGCTCGAGTCCATCAAGCGGTACGTCAAGGACACACCGCCCGACTGCTCGACCGGCTCCATCGTCGTCGACTTCCAGAAGTGCATCAAGTGCGGCCGCTGCATCCAGGTCTGCCAGGAGATCCAGAACGTCTGGGCCCTGTCCTTCCTCGACCGCGGCATCAACACGCGCATGGCGCCCGCCGGCGACATCACCCTCGCCGAGTCCCCCTGCGTCAAGTGCGGCCAGTGCTCCGCCCACTGCCCGACCGGCGCCATCGTCGAGAACGACGAGACCCCCGCCGTCTGGGAGGCCCTGCACGACCCGGAGAAAATCTGCGTCGTCCAGATCGCCCCCTCCGTGCGCGTGACCATCGGTGAGGCCTTCGGGCTCCCGCCGGGCACCAATCTCACCCGCAAGCTCTACGCGGCCCTGCGGCGCCTGGGCTTCCACGCGGTGTTCGACACCAACTTCTCCGCCGACGTCACCATCGTCGAGGAGGCGAGCGAGTTCATCGAGCGCTTCGTCCACCAGCGCGGCCCGCTGCCGCTCATCACCTCCTGCTGCCCGTCGTGGACGGACTTCATGGAGAAGAACCACTGGGACTTCATCGACAACTTCTCCACCGCCAAGTCCCCGCAGCAGATGCTCGGCGTCCTCGCCAAGACCTACTACGCGGGCAAGCAGCAGCTCGACCCCGCCAAGCTCTTCATGGTCTCGATCATGCCGTGCACGGCGAAGAAGTACGAGCTGTCGCGCACGGAGGAGATGTATGCGTCCGGGTACAAGGACGTGGACGTCGCGCTCACCACGCGCGAGCTGGCCCGCATGCTGAAGCAGTCGGGCATCGAATTCCTCCAGTTGCCCGATGGCGAGGCCGACTCGATCCTCGGGGAATACTCCGGCGCCGGCACCATCTTCGGCGCGACCGGCGGCGTCATGGAGGCTGCCGTCCGCACCGCGCATTTCTACGCCACCGGCAGCAAGCTCGAGAAGATCGAGCTCGAGGCCGTGCGCGGCCTCAGCGGCGTGAAGGAGGGCACGGTCATGGTCAACGGCACGCCCATCCGCGTGGCGGTGGCCCACGGCCTCGCCAACGTCGAGTCGGTGCTCGAACGCGTGCGCACCGCCCGCAAGGCCGGCGCGGAACTGCCCTACCACTTCATCGAGGTCATGGCCTGCCCCGGCGGCTGCATCGGCGGCGGCGGCCAGCCGTACGGCGTCGACAACGAGCGCCGGAAACTCCGCACCGCCGGACTCTACCAGGACGACCGCGAGCGCCAGGTTCGCTGCTCGCACGAGAACCCGGAAGTCATCCGCGTGTACGACGAATTCCTCGGCCCGCCGCTGGGCGCCAAGGCCCACCAACTCCTGCACACGCGGTACAACGCCCGACCGTTGTATCAACGCTGATCGCCGTGACCCCGGCCCGCCCCCCTTCCCCCCTGCGCCACCACTTCCGCCCGGGGGTGGGGCGAGGCGCCATGGGCCTGGGGCTCGTGTTTTTCGTCTCCGCACACGCCGGCGAATTCGACGGGCTCGACCACGTCGAGCTGCCGCCGTGGCGCGTCGAGGCGACGGCCGACCCGCATCTGGCGACGGCGCGCGACGACTCGTTCGCCGCGACGCTCGGCCCGACGAGCGTCGTCGCCGCCGACGGCTGGGCCGTGCGCAGCGTGGGCACGCTGGCCGAGGCGCTGCGCCGGGCGCCGGGCGTGGTGCTGCAGGAAAGCTTCGGCGGCTTCGAACCGCCGCGGCTCTCCATCCGCGGATCGGGCCTCGACAGCGCACCCACCAGCCGCGGCGTCGCCCTGCTCCTCGACGGCCTGCCGCTCGCACGCGGCGACGGCTCGTTCCATGCGGGTCTGTTCGACCCGCTGCTGTTCGCCCGCGTCGAGCTCTACCGCGGCACGATGCACGCGGGCGTCACGCCCGCGGCCCTCGGCGGCGTGCTCAACGCCGTGTCGTTCGGCAGCGCACCGGCCGCACCATTCGTGCGGATCGAGGCCGGCGACTTCGGCGCGCGCCGCGCCCGCTTCGCCACCGAGTTCGGAGCGAAGGACACGCACCTCCGCACGGCCGCCTCGTACGACCGGCAGGACGGCTGGCGCGCACACAGCGAACAGGAACGCGGCGCGTTCGCCGCCGCCCTGCGCCACCCAATCGGCACCGCCACCATCCTCGAGGCGTCGCTCTATGCCGCGAAGCTGGACTACGAGGTGCCCGGTCCGCTCACCCTCGCGGACGCGTCCGCGGCGCCGCGCGCCGTGTCCGTCGCCGTCCTCCGCGACCAACCCGCCCGCTGGTCGTCCGTCGTGCGCGGCGGCGTGCAGCTGAAATCCGAGGCGGCCGGCGATGCCTCCGCGGCCGGCGTCAGCTTCCAGCGTCTCTCCGACCGGTTCCGCCAACTCGTGGCGAATGGCGAGACCGAGTCCGTCAGCGACGACTGGAACGCCCACGCCACCTTCACCCGCGCGCTCGACGGCGCGCTCCGGCACCGGCTGCTGCTGCGCGGCACGTTCTCCGGCGGCACCACCGCCCACGAGCGTTACGCCAACCTGCAGGGCGCGCGCGGACCGCGCTTCGGCCAGGTTGACCTGCGCTCGACCACCGCGGCGCTGAATCTCGAGGATCTCGTCTGGCTGCGCCCCGACCTGGCCGCCGGCGCCGGGGTCACCGCCTTGGGCGCGCGCCGCGAGGTGATCGACCGGCACGGCGGCGGCGTGGGCCTGTCGCGCACGCTGCAAACCGACGACCTGTCGCCCCGCGCGGGATTATTCTGGCAGGCGCGCCCCGACCTTGCGCTCCACGCCGCCGTATCGCGCGGCGTCGAGCCTCCCGCGGCGGAGGAACTGCTGTCCGTGCAGGGCAGCGTGCCCCTCCCGCAGCTGATCAGCCGTACCCTGCGCGCCCAGCGGGAGACGACGCTCGAATTCGGCCTGCGCGGCGACCACCCGGCCTTCGGTTGGAACGTCACGGTGTACTGGTCCGACTGGCGCGGCGAGATCCTGCGGCTGGCGGACGCGGACGGACAGCCTCGCGGCGCGGTCAATGCCGGCACCACCTGGCACGAGGGCCTCGAGGCCACGGCCCGCTGGCGGCTCTTTCAGCGCGACCGCGCACGCGTCGTG
>CAYMSE010000334.1:0-6734 GCA_964392935.1 uncultured Oleiharenicola sp. | reverse complement strand
CGACGCGCCGCACCGGCAGCACGGCCACCGGCGTCACCGGCATCCTCGACAACAAGTTCGGCCTCTACGTGATCGAGCCGACGCAGGCGCCGGTCTTCGTCGACGCCAACCCGCGCGCCGACTCGCCGGCCTCGCTCGGCTCGCTGCGCGTGGTGATCGGCAACGTCGAGAACTTCATGAACGGCGACGGCGCGGGCGGCGGCTTCCCGACGTCGCGCGGCGCGTCCACCGACGCCGAGTACCAGCGCCAGCTGGCCAAGGTGACCGCGGCGATCCTGAACCTGGCGCCCGACATCATGGGCCTGACCGAGATCGAGAACGACCGCATCACGAACGGCCTGCCGGACAGCTACGGCCCGACCAGCGCGATCGCGCAGCTCGTCGCGAGCCTCAACGCCCACGCCCCCACCGGCACGACCTACGCGTTCGTCAACGCCGCCGCCGTCGACGGCACCACCGACCAGATCCACGTCGCGCTGATCTACCGCACGCAGGTCGTGGAGGAGGCCGGCATTCCCGCGATGCTGAGCCACCCGGCGTTCAACAACGTCGCCCGCAATCCGCTCGCGCAGACCTTCCGGCAGAAGTCCACCGGCGCGAAGCTCACCGTCTGCATCAACCACTTCCGCGCCAAGGCCAGCGCCGCCGCCGGCGCCGGCAACGCCGACTCCGGCGACGGCCAGGGCACGAACAACGCCCTGCGCACCGCCGAGGCCGACGCCGTCACCGCGTGGCTCGCCACGGCCCCGACCGGCGACGCCGACCCCGACGTCCTGATCATCGGCGACCTCAACGCCTACGCGAAGGAGGATCCGCTCACGCACCTCACGGCCGCGGGCTACGTGAACCTGAGCGAGCGCTTCGAGGGCGAGGGCGGCTACTCCTACGCCTTCAACGGCGAGTTCGGCCACCTCGACCACGCGCTCGCCACCCCGGCGCTCAACGCCCAGGTGCTCAGCACGGCGACGTGGCACGTGAACTCGGACGAGCCCGTGTACTACGACTACAACGTCGAGGACAAGGACGCCGCCCAGCAGGCGATCAACGCCACCACGCCGTTCCGCTACTCCGACCACGACCCCGTCGTCATCGGCATCGAGCTGGCCGCCGCGCCGACCGTCGTCACACCGCCCGTCTCCCAGACGGTCACGGCCGGCACGCCGGTGACCTTCAGCGTCGCCGCCATCGGCAACCCGGCGCCGACGTACCAGTGGCGCAAGGGCGGCCAGGCCATCGACGGCGCGACCGGCCCGAGCCTCGCCTTCGATCCGGCCTGGGTCGGCGACGCCGGCAGCTACGACGTCGTCGTGACCAACGCGGTCGACTCCGTGGTGGCCGGCCCCGCCGTGCTGACCGTCAACCCGGCGCCCGCCACCGTCTCGCTCGACGGCCTCCTCCAGACCTACAACGGCCTGCCGCGCACCGTCGCCGTCTCCACCGCGCCGGCCAGCCTCCCGGTGAGCGTGACCTACGACGGCGGCTCCGTTGCCCCGGTTGCCGCGGGCAGCTATGCGGTCACGGCCACCGTCACCGATCCCAACTACGTCGGCGGTGCGACCGGCACGCTCGTGGTCGAGCGGGCCCCGGTCCTGCTTTCGCTGACCGATCTCACGCAGACCTACGACGGCACCGGCAAGGCGGCCACGGTGCTCAAGGACCCGCCCGGCGTGTCCGTCCACGTGACCTACGACGGGGACACGGCCCTGCCGGTCCACGCCGGCAGCTACGCCGTGGTCGCCGCCGTGACGGATCCGAACTACACCGGCGCGGACGCGACCGGCACGCTGACGATCCAGCCGGCTGCGGTCACCGTGGTGCTCGGCGACCTCGTCCAGGCCTATGACGGCACCCCGAAGTCCGTCTCGGTCGCCACCTCGCCCGAGGGGCTGCCCGTCACGGTGACCTACGACGGCGGCGCCGCCGTCCCGGTCTATCCCGGCCCGCACGCGGTCGTCGCGACGGTCGATGATTCCAACCACACCGGCTCCGCTTCCGACACGCTGCAGATCACGACGACGGTGCTCACGCGCCACGCCCCGGTGCTCACCGGCGACGTCGACGGCTCCGTCCAGGCGCTGCTGCCGGAGGACATCACCCTCAACGGCGGCGCGATGATCTCGCACGACCTGCTCGTGCCCGGCACGCCCCAGTTGCGCCTCAACGGCAACGCCCTCGTCGTCGGCACCGTCGACGGCCCCGGCAACGCCGCGCCGGCCAACGCCACCGTTTCCCTGAATGGTGGCGCGGCCCTGCGCTACCTCGTGCGCCGCATCGATCCGTTTGTCCCCGCCGGGGTCGCGACCCCGGCCGCCCCGGCCGGCACGCGGCGCGTCACGCTCAACCAGCCGTCCGATTCTCCGGGCGATTTCGCGACGCTCCTCGACCTCACGCTCGGCGGCGCCGTCGGCGAGGTGGCGGTGCCCGCGGGCAACTACGGCGCGTTCACCGTCAACTCCGGCGCCACGCTGGTGCTCGGCGTGCCCGGATCGACCGAGCCCGTCCGCTACGACTTCCAGCGCCTGACGCTCAACGGCAGCGCGAAGCTCGCCGTGGTCGGCCCGGTGGTCGTCACGCTCGCCAACGGCTCCGTGCTGAATCCCGCGGGCGGCGGCGGCCCGGGCGGCCCGGGTGGTCCGGCTGGCGGCGCCTCCACCGTGATCGCCGGCTCGGCCGACCAGCCCGACTGGCTGGTGCTGCGCGTCGCGGCGGGCAACGTCTCGCTCAGCGGCAACGCCGCCCTCCACGGCACGCTGCTGGCGCCGCAGGGCATCGTGACCCTCAACGGCAACGCCCGCGTGCACGGCCGCATCGAATGCGACCGGCTGATCGTGAACGGCAACGGCCTCGTCGAGGCCTGGTCGCCGCCGGTCAACACGGGCGGCTCCGGCGAATGACGCCCGCCGGTGGCGCTTCTTCCGCGCGGTCGAGGGCGTGGCCCTTGACCGCGCGTCCGGCGGCCTTGGGGCCATGACCCGCACCGAGCGCGCGCAGTTCGTCGACCGTCGGCTGGCGGAACTCTACCCGGAGACGCCGATCCCGCTGGTGCACCGGGATGCGTACACGCTGCTCGTGGCGGTGGTGCTCTCGGCGCAGTCGACCGACGTCGGCGTCAACAAGGTCACGCCGCGCCTCTGGGCGCTGGGCGACACGCCCGCCGCGCTCGCGCGCGTGCCGGTCGAGCAGGTGCGCGAGATCATCCGCCCGGTCGGCCTCTCGCCGCAGAAGGCGAAGGCCATCGTCGAGCTGTCGCGGCTGCTCGTGGAGCGGCACGGCGGGCAGGTGCCGCGGAGCTTTGCGGAATTGGAGGCGCTGCCCGGGGTGGGGCACAAGACGGCGTCGGTGGTGATGAGCCAGGCCTTCGGGGTGCCGGCCTTCCCGGTGGACACGCACATCCACCGCCTGGCGCAGCGCTGGGGCCTGAGCGACGGCCGGAGCGTGGAGCAGACCGAGCGCGACTTGAAACAGCTGTTCCCCGAGGCGCACTGGAACCAGCTGCACCTGCGCATCATCTTCTACGGCCGCGAGCACTGCACCGCCCGCGGCTGCGACGGGACGGTGTGCGAGATGTGCCGGGCCTTGTTCCCGCGCCGGAGGGCGGGAAAGAAGGTTGAGAGATGAGGGTTGAGAGTTGAGCGCCGGCCCTCGGCTCCCCCGTAGGGGCGTCGCTCGACGAGGCCCGGCCTGGTGCCGGACCGTTCTTACAGGAGGTGACAGAGGGAACGGAGACGATTGACCACGAATGGGCACGAATGACCACGAAGGTCGGGCAAGGAGGCTTGGGCGATTTGCACCCGAGGCATCAGGGGCCCGGATACTGCTGGCTGAGCGCTGAACGCTGATCGCTAGCTATCGGCTCCCATGTGGGGCATCCCTCGCCGACACCCGGCCGTGGTTCCGCTGGCCGAGTGATGGTGGACGCTACTGGACTCGAACCAGTGACCCCGTGCGTGTGAAGCACGTGCTCTAACCAACTGAGCTAAGCGTCCAAAACGAGGGGGCGAAGGTTGAGAGTCCCCCGGCGTGAATCAACCCTGTTTTCTGCCGGGAGATTTCCGGGGCAATCCCCTCGGGTGACCGACAAGGAAGGCGTGACGCGACGGGTCGCCAGGGAACCGATCGCGCCGCCGGCGGCCGGGCTCTTCTGCCTTTAGTTATACCACCGCATCTGCCGACCGGATCGTTGCTGCAGCCGCGACAGCGCGTGCACCCTTTCGGCTTCGAAGCGCCCCCGGCACGAATACCCTTGTGAACGCACTCCCCAATCAGGTCCGCCCCAACTCCCCGTCGGACGAAGTGGCCGCGCGGCTGGATCGCGAGGACGCGCTGGTGGCGCGGAGGCGATCGGACGACGGGCTGCGCGTGGTCGCCGCCCCCGTTGCTTGGCGGGGGGGCGAGGCGGAGGAGAAGGTGAAGTTTCGCAAGCGCGAGGGTCCCGAGGTCCGGCGCTTGGATCCGGCGCAGGCGATCAGCCGCTGGTTCGCCCGGGGCCGAACCAGTTTGGAGGAAGTTTTTCTCCAGCTTTATTGGGGGCGGCTGGCGCTGGCGGAAGTGGAAGCGGCCGCGGAAATCCTCTGGCCCCATGGCGGCGGTGCGGTCCTAGTGCGCGATTCCGTCCACCGGATCCTGGAGCACATCGATCGCTGGTTGCAGCGTCCCCTCGGGCGCCCGTACCCGTATGTCTTCCTGGATGCGATCGTGCTGAAGGCGCGCAAGCCCGCGGAGCCGTCCACGGGTGTCTTCGTCGCGGTGGGTGTGAACGAGGAGGGTTACCGCGAATTGTTGGGGATCGCCGTTGCCGCGGAGCCGACGCCGCACGGCTGGGATGGATTGCTGGCGCAGTTGGAGCAGAGGGGACTCACCCGGCCCGAGCTCCTGATCTGCGCGGTGGACGAGATCCTGCGCACCGCCGTGCAACGCCGCTGGCCCGGCTGCCCGCTCCTCGCCCCGCCGGCGGTCCTGACGCAGCACCTCATCGAGGCGGTTCCCCTCGTCGATGTGCAGGAGGCCTTGGGCCGGCTCGAGCCCCTGGCGGATTGCGCCGACGGGCGGCGCGGTGCGGCGCTTGGACGTGAACTCGAGGAATGGCTCGCGGGCAAGGGTTACGCCCGGGCCGCCGAGCAACTCGCCGTGCGCCTGCCGGAACATCTGGCGTACCTGCATTTTCCGGCGACGCATTGGCGCCGGCTGCGTGCCACCGAGTGGGTCAAAAGCGAGCTCGCCGGGCTGCGGGAACAGTTCCGCGTGCTGGGCCTCGGCGCCGAGCCGCGGGTGGTGGCGGCGCTGGCGGCGGCGGGGTTTCGTCGTCAATGTCGCTCGATATGGAACACCGGCCCGTATTTCTGCTTTTCGCTCGCCACCCGGCGGCGGCGCGTCCGGGCCAAGCCGGTCCGCCGGCATTCTTTGCGTTCGCCCCCGCGTCCCGCCGGGGATGTATTCACTCACTTTCCATGATTGTCCGTGTCCGTTCTGCCCTGGTCGCACTGTTCATTGCGTTGTTCGTGGCACGCGCAGCGTGGGGTGGCCCCAGCCTTGGTCTGGCCGCGAACCTCATCGCCGAGACGGGCGCGGCGCCGGCGGGCTCGTTTCCCTTGGTGACGGGCGAGAGCGCGGCGACGCTGTACCACAATCCGGCCGACTATCCCGGGGTCGTCCGGGCGATCGGGGACCTGCAGGCCGACATCGAGCGCGTCACGCAACGGAAGCCCGCGGTCGTGGCCGGGCCGCCGCAGGGCGCGAACGCGGTCGTGGTCGGCACCCTGGGGCGGAGCGCGGAAATCGACGCGCTCGTGGCGAACGGCAAACTCGATGCCGCCGACCTGAAGGGCAGGCGCGAGAGCTTCGTGATCACCACGATCGCGGCCCCGTGGCCCGGGGTGGAGCGAGCCCTGGTCATCGCGGGCAGCGACAAGCGCGGCACGATCTACGGCATCTACGAACTCTCGGAACAGCTCGGGGTTTCGCCGTGGTATTGGTGGGCGGATGTCCCCGCGCGGCCGCGCGCCGAGGCGCACGTCCTGCCCGGCCGCTATGCCTCGGGGGAGCCGGTCGTCCGTTACCGCGGTATTTTCCTCAATGACGAGGCGCCGTGCCTGACCGGCTGGGCCGCCGAGAAGTTTGGCGGGCTGAATTCCCGGTTCTACACCAGGGTCTTCGAGCTCCTGCTCCGCCTGCGCGCCAACTACCTCTGGCCGGCCATGTGGGACAACGCCTTCAACGAGGACGATCCCGACAATCCCCGGCTCGCGGACGAGTACGGCATCATCATGGGCACCTCACACCACGAACCGATGATGCGCGCGCACAAGGAATGGACCCGCCGCCGCGAGCAATACGGCAACGGCCAGTGGAACTACGCGACGAACGGCGAGGCGCTACGGCGCTTCTTCCGCGAGGGCATCGCGCGGAACCGCGCGTACGAGAACCTCGTGACCATCGGCATGCGCGGCGACGGCGACGAGCGCATGGCCAGCACGGGCAGCATTGCGTCGGACCTGCAGCTGCTGGAGCGCGTCATGGCGGACCAGCGGCGCATTTTGGCCGAGGAACTGAAGACCGCGCCGGACACGGTGCCCCAGCTCTGGGCGCTATTCACCGAGGTGCAGAAATTCTACGAGGCGGGCCTGCGCCCGCCCGACGATGTCACCCTGCTGTGGACCGACGACAACACCGGCAACCTCCGGCGGCTGCCGACCGCCGAGGAGCGGCGCCGCCGCGGCGGCGCCGGCATTTACTAC
>CAYMSE010000333.1:0-4304 GCA_964392935.1 uncultured Oleiharenicola sp. | reverse complement strand
CACCGCCAGGCGGAGATCCGGGAGATCTTCGGCCAGGCACTGGCGATCGCCGATCCGGGCTACACGCGCGGCCGCCGGGCCACGCTGGAGGAATTGCTCAACGCCACGGCGCGCCGGGTGCCCGCGATCGCCGCCGACAATTCGCGACTCGAAGCCGACATTCGTGCGCTGATGGGCGAGACCTACATCAAGCTCATGCTGTACGAAAACGCCGCGCCGCAGGTGGAACGCGCTTGGGAAATCCGGCGCCGCCTGCTGGCCCCCGATGATCCCGACCGCCTGCGCGCCCGGCGGAACCTGGGCGCGCTCCGCGTGTGGCAACGGCGGTTTGCCGACGCGGAAGCGGCCTTGGCCGAGGTTCTCACCACGCAGGAGAGAAACGCCGGGCGCGGTTCCGAAGAGGCGCTCCTGACCCGGCACGAAATCCTGTTTGGCCGGACGGTCCGCCTGACGATAACACCGCGTGGCGTCTTTCCGGAACGCGACGCGTTCGTGACCCGGTCGCTGCATTTCGCGCAGGAAAGCCATGAGTTGGCGCGACATTCCCTCGGGGAAACGCATCCCCTGACCCTGTTGCACCGGGGCAACGTCGGCACCATGCTGGGTTTTGGCGATACCGCGCAAAGGCGCGAGGCGACGGAGGTCTTGGGCGAGAACTATCAAACCTGCAGGAGCGTGCTGGGGGCGGAGCATCCGATCACCGTGGGCGCGGCGGCGGCCGTGGGGGAGATTTTCGTGCGGGACGCAAGATTTGATCAGGCCGCGCAGTGGTTGCAGGAGCACTTGGGCCTGATCGAGCGGGTCCTCGGCCCGGACCATGGCGAGACCCTCTGGGCCGTACAGAATCTCCAAATGGCCCTGCGCCGGGTCGGACGCGTGGAGGAGGCCAACCGCCTGGTCCCGCGCTATGTCGATGGATGGATGCGGGTCTACGGTTTGCGCACGCGAGCCGAAGCGACGTTTGCCCTCTCCCAGCTCAACCGCTGGGCGTGGGAGCACCGCTGTCCGCATGCCGCCGAGCAATTTGCGCTCGAACACTTGGCCGAATTGCGCCGTCGCCGCGATGAATCTTCCGACAGCCTGGCGGTTGGCAGCATGACGCTGGCGGTGGCCGATGCCCGGATTGCGCAGGGACACTGTGACGAGGCCGAGGCGCCCTTGCGCGAAGCCGCCGCGATTCTGGCGCAGCACAAGCCGGAGCCGGAGGAGCTTTGGACCGTCTACTCCTGGCAGGGGTATGGTTATTGGAAACAGCGGAAGTATGCGGAAGCGGAAGCCGCGCTCCTGACGGCCTATGCTGGTCATCTCGGCGGCCGCGAATCATGGATGGGGCCGGCGCCGCGCCACCTGCGCCGGACGATGACATGGCTCGTGGAAATGTACGCGGAGGCCGGGCTGCCGGTGAAATCGGCAGAATGGAGAGCCCGGCTCGAGGCGTTCAGCCGGACGCCCGAAAGCCAGGCATGGCCGGATCCCGAAGGGGGCGCCCAAGGTCCGGACTGGTGGCCGATCAGGCACGATGGTCCATGAAAACGGAGGTTCACAGGCGCGGTACTTTTCCCACGACCCATTGGTCGATGGTGTTGCACGCCGGGACGGACTCCGGCGCGTCCTCCCAGGCCGCCTTGGCGACGCTTTGCCGCCAGTATTGGTACCCGCTCTACGTCTACCTCCGGCACCAGGGGAAGCCGCACCACGAATCCGAGGACTGCGTCCAGGGATTTTTCGCCCACCTGCTCGCGGGGCACGGGATGGCGCGGGCGTGTCCCCAGCGCGGTCGCTTCCGCACGTTCCTGCTGACCGCGATGCGCAATTTCCAAATCAATGAATGGGAGAAGATGCGGGCCGCGAAGCGCGGCGGCGGCGCACCGGTGCTTCACCTCGATGACCTGACGGAGGCGCAGCAACGGTTCACCGAGTACGCATCCGCCGCGCCTCCCGAGCGTGCCTACGACCGGGCGTGGGCGCGCCAGCTGGTCACGACCGCGATGGAGGACCTGCGCAATGAGTACGTGCGGCGGGGCTCGCCGGCGCTTTTCGCGGAAGTCTCGCCGCTCCTGTGGGGTGAATCCGCCTCGTACCTGGACCGGGCAACCCGGCTGGGGATGACGCTCACCGCTTTCACCACGGCCGTGCACCGGCTGCGGCGCCGGCTCGCGGACCGGCTGCGCGCGCATATCGCCGATACGGTGCCGGAATCCACCGATATCGACGAGGAGCTGAGATACCTCATCAGCATCCTGACCTGAGCCGGCATCGGAACGCGGCCCCGATTTGTCGGACGAAACCAGCCGTTGGCGCCGGGCTGAAGTGGCGGAGGGGGTGGGATTCGAACCCACGGTGCCTTGCGGCACGCCTGATTTCGAGTCAGGTACGATAGACCACTCTGCCACCCCTCCGTGACAAGGGGCGCCAACGTAGGCTGCGGGCCCAAAAACGGAAGCCGAAATTTGTCCTTTTGCTAGACTCCGGCCGGATGAGACGACGGGGGAGCCACGGGGGCGGTTGTGGCCGCGGCCGCGTTCCGCCGGTGGGCGACGAGCACGTAGAAGGCCGGCACCACGAACAGCGTGAAGCAGGTGCCGATCGCCATGCCGGTGGCGATTACCAGGCCCATGCTGAACCGGGCCTCGGCGCCGGCACCGCGCGCGAAGACGAGCGGCATCACGCCGAACACCATCGCGGCGGTCGTCATCAGGATCGGCCGCAGCCGGATGCCGGCGGCCTGCTCGATGGCTGCGCGCACGTCGTGCCCCTCCTCCTGGAGGCGGTTGGCGAAGTCCACCATCAGGATGCCGTGCTTGGTGATGAGGCCCACCAGCGTGATGAGCCCGACCTGCGTGTAGATGTTGAGCGTCGCGAAGCCGAGGAACAGGAACACCATCGCGCCCGCGATCGAGAGCGGCACGGCCATCATGATGATGAACGGGTCGCGCCAGCTCTCGTACTGCGCGGCGAGGACGAGGAAGATGACGACCAGCGCCAGCGCGAACGTCGCCAGCAGCGCGCTGCCCTCCTGCACGTACTGGCGCAGCTCGCCCTTGTACTCGGAGGAGTAGCCGGACGGAAACACCGCCTTCGACTCGGCGTCGAGCCAGGCGTAGGCGTCGCCCATCGACACCCCCTGGGCCGGCAGCAGCGAGATCGTCGCGGCGTTGAGCTGCTGCATGCGGCGCAGGTCGCGCGGCTGCACCGACGGCACGAGCGTCGCGACCGACGACAGCGGCACGAGCTCGCCGCGGCCGGTGGCGACGTAGTAGTCGCGCAGCTGGTCGGGCGTGAGGCGGAACGGGCGCGCCACCTGCGGGATGACCTTGTAGGCGCGGCCCTGGATGGCGAAGCGGTTGACGTAGCCGCCGCCGAGCATCGTGCCGACGTCGGCGCCGAACTGCTGCATGCTGAGGCCGAGCGCGGCGGCCTTGTCGCGGTCGAGCGCCAGGTCCACCTGCGGCTGGTCGAACTTCAGGTCATTGTCGCCGTAGACGAAGCGCCCGCTCGCCAGCGCGCGCTTCAGCAGCTCGTTGGCGACCTCGACGACGCGCTCGTGGCTGTCGGTTGAGCAGACGACGAACTGCACGGGCAGGCCGCCGCCGCCGCCGGGCAGCGAGGGCGGCAGGAAGGCCGCCACGCTGAGCCCCGCCACGCCCTGCGCGCGGCCGGTGAGGATCTGGCTCAGCAGCGGCGCGCCGCGCGCCCGCTGGCTCCAGGGCTTGAGCTGCCAGCCGACGAGGCCGGCGCTGGGCGAGGGCAGGTGCGACGTGAGGTCGATGCCCGCGACCGTGAAGCAGTTGTTCGTCTCCGGGAACGACGCGACGATGTCGCCGAGCTGGTTGACCGGCGCCATCGCCTGCTCGAGCGAGGCGTTGGGCGCGCCCTTCGTCATGGCGATGATGAACCCGCGGTCCTCGGGCGGCGCGAGCTCCTGCTTCGTCATCCGGAACAGCGGCACGATCACGACCACGATCACGGCGGCGAGCGCGTACACCGCCGGCCGGGTGTTGAGCACGTGGTCCAGCAGGCGCTCGTATTGCGCGCGGAGGCGGTCGAAGGCGACATCGAGCAGGTGCTCGATGCCGCGGGGGTTCGGGTTGTGCCGCAGCATCCGCGACGAAAGCATCGGCGAGAGCGTGAGCGCCACGAAGCCCGACACGACGACCGCGCCGGCCAGCGTGAAGGCGAACTCGCGGAACAGCGCGCCGGTGACGCCGCGCTGCAGGCCGAGCGGCGCGTACACCGCCGCGAGCGTGATCGTCATCGCGATGACGGGACCAACGAGCTCATGCGCGCCCCGGAGCGCCGCGGCG
>CAYMSE010000332.1:0-3290 GCA_964392935.1 uncultured Oleiharenicola sp. | reverse complement strand
GTATCGCCGGCAAGACCGGCACGGCGCAGGTCGCCGGCGCGGCCGGCCACCGCAACGTCGCGTGGTTCGTCGCATTCGCGCCGGTCCGGCAACCCGCCATCGCCGTCGCCGTGGTGCTCGAAGGCGCCGATCCCGGCGTGGAATTTGCCGGCGCCGAACACGCCGCACCCGTCGTGCGCGAGATGCTCGCCACGTATTTCGACCGGCGCGTCACGGCGCACGATTGAGCGCCGCCGCCGGGCGCGCATTCCCCCGCGTACTGCGCCCGCGATTTCCCGCAATATCTGCGCGCCAAAAGACAGCCATATCTCGCCAAAAGACGCCGAGCGCCTGCCGGGTGGTGAAAGTATGCTGGTCCCGTGAAAGCTGAAGTCCTGGCGGCGCTAGAAGCCCGACGTCCGACCATCCGCGCCAACTGGGAGAGCCTGTTGCGCCTGGAGAAGGTGACGTCGCCGCTCGCCAATCCAGACACGCTGGTCCACCTCATCGACCGAACGCTGGACGAGCTTTTCGCCGACCTCCGGCTGTGGTCGGTGCGCCGGCACCCGACGCGTGCACCCGCGCCGGATTGCCCGTGCGGTCGCAACCCCCATCTCGCGTACTTCGCCGCCGGGCGTCAGGCCCTGCGCGAAGGCCTCATCATGGTCGAAACGGAGGCCGTCCCTCTCGAGCCGGCGGACCGCGACCTGTGCGTCGCCTGCCTCGACCAGGCCTACTCCCACATCGAGCGCCGCGAGATCGAGGCGTTTTGCGCCGTGTGCCAGCTTCGTCCCGCCACCTGCGCGTCGCGCTGGCGGTGGGTCCCGGACAAGGCGGGGGTGATGCGCCGCGTCGCCGCCCACGCTTCCCATCACGACTGAGTCCGGGACCCGCTCCCCTCGCGCCAGGTGCAGCCCGGCCTCCGGGCGGGTTCATCGTCCGATTACCGCGGCCTGGTTGCGGCCGGGTTCGGCGGCCGCGGTCCGCTATCTCCCCGCGGCGATCCGCGTCGCGAGCTCCCGCACGGTCTGCACCAGGCCGGGGATGACGGCGGCAACCTCGGGGCTGAGTTCCGTGCACATCGGGCGCAGTGTTTCCACCGCCACGGTGAACAGGTGCACTTCCGGCAGGGTGCCAAGGAGCGCCGCGGCGGCGAAAAGGTCCTTCAGCCCGAAATCGTGCGCGCTGAGCCCCGGCGGCAGCTGGAACGACCGGCACTCGCGCCGGTAGCGGTAGCACACCGTGCCCGCCGGCGAGCCGTCGCGCGTGGCGTCGACGAGGACGATGGCGCGCCGGCCCTGGAACTCCCCGAGCAGGTTGGCGCCGCCGGTGCCGCCGTCGAGCAGCACCACGCCGGGGATCCGGGGATGATGCTCCAGCTCGCGCAACAGGTGCACGCCCACCCCCTCGTCGCCCATCAGCGCATTGCCCACACCCAGCACGAGCACGGGGGCGGCGGGATCCGACGGTTGCGGGCGGGCGGCGGCTTCGCCGACCAGCGTGGTGTCGAGCAGGGAAATCATGACCGGTCCCGCGTCTCCCCCGCGTTCCTCATTCGCCGTGAGGTCGGAGGTTTGTCATACATTAAATGACAAACCTCCGCGGGAACGACCGCGCCGGGGTGGCGGTGATTCACTTGCCGGCCTCCGGGGGCACGGGTTTGGCCTGCAGGCGGCGCGGGAGGCCGGAGATGCCGGTGGCCTCGGCGGCCGCGACCTTCTCCTTCTCCATGAACTTCCAGCCGCCGACCATCGACGACAGCACGCCGTGGCCCTCGACATAGTCGTGGTAGAACACGAGGTAGATGTGGATCAGCGTGAAGACGATGAACGCCCACAGCGCCCCGTAGTGGAAGATCCGCAGGTTCTGCTCGCTGCCGAACACCGGCACCAGCCACGAGAACAGCGACGGGAACCACGAGTGGCTCATCGACGCGTAGAGCGCGAAGCCGGACGCAATCTGGAAGCACGTGAGCACGCCGGTGGCCATGTAGGTGAAGTACGCGACGGAGTTGTGCCCGAGGGTGTGCACCGCCTTGTCGCTCGACTGGAAGATGTCGACCTTGAGCACGGCCCACACCTCCTTGATCTGCGGCCGGGTGATCGGGAAGAAATTCCGCCAGTGGGTGTACTTGTTGCCCACCGACGCCCAGTAGAGGCGGAACGCGAAGTTCGCCATGAACACGTAGCCGGCGACGAAGTGCACGAAGCGCACCTTGCCGAACCAGAAGCTCTGCGCGGCCTCGCCGGCGTTGAGGAAGCCGGGCGGGTGCCCGATCATCCAGCCGGTGGCCCCGAGCGTGATGATGCACAGCGCGTTGATCCAGTGGAACCAGCGCACGGGCTGTTCCCAGACGTAGACCCGCGCGTAGTCGTGGGAGGGATGCTCATGGGAGTGATTCACGGGAACCTCCGTTATTTGACCAGCAGTTCGTGGCGGGCGATCTCCTTGCGGTCCTCGTAGAGGTGCACGGCGCAGGCCAGGCACGGGTCGAACGAGTGGATCGTGCGGATGATCTCGAGCGGCTGCTGCGGATCGTGCACCGGCGTGCCGACCAGCGACGCCTCGTAGGCCGAGCGCTGGCCCTGGCCGTCGCGCGGCGAGGCGTTCCAGGTGCTCGGGACGACGAGCTGGTAGTTCGCGATCTTCTGGTCGTTGATGACGATCCAGTGGGCGAGCGCGCCGCGCGGGGCCTCGGAGGTGCCGACGCCCTTGCAGGTCTTCGGCCAGGAGGACGGCTCCCACTTCTCGCGGGTGAACGTGCGCGCATCGCCGGCCTTCAGGTTGGCCAGCAGCTGCTGGTAGAACTCCAGCGACCAGCGGGCGACCAGCCGCGACTCGATCGCGCGCGCCGCGGTGCGGCCGAGCGTCGAGAACAGCACCGATGCCGGTGCCTTGAGCGCACCGAGCGCCTCCGTGACCGCGTCCTTGATCTCCGCATTGCCGGCGGCGTAGCCGACGAGCATGCGCGAGAGCGGGCCGACCTCCATCGCGTGGCCCTTCCAGCGCGGCGTCTTCAGCCAGCTGTACTTCTGGTCGACGTCGAGGTTCTCGTACGGCGGTTTCGGGCCGGAATACTTCAGCTTGGTCTCGCCTTTCCACGGGTGCAGCCCGGCCGCCCCGCCCTGGTACTCATACCACGAGTGGTCGATGAATTCCTGGATGCCGGTGTCATCTCGCGGATCCACCGGATGCACGTGCGAGAGGTCGCGGCCGAGGATCGCGCCGCGCGGGAACTTGAAGCCCGCGACGTCGGCGAAGCCATTGGTCGGCAGGTCGCCGTAGCACAGGTAGTTCTCGAGTCCGCCACC
>CAYMSE010000331.1:0-4771 GCA_964392935.1 uncultured Oleiharenicola sp. | reverse complement strand
TTGAAGACGCTGGCCATGTCGATCGCCATGACCTTGGCCCAGAGATAACCATAGTAGGCGGCGTCGTAACCGGCGAGGTGCCCGATGTACCCGGCCCAGAAGGTGTCTTCCGGCGCGGCGATGGTCACGCGCGCGATGGCGTCGTTGGTGATCTTGGCCGCATCGGCGAGCCAGGCGTCGTCCGCGGACAGCGTGTGCAGGCCCAGGTCGAGCAGGCCGATGGACAGCTGCCGGCGCTCGATCCAGCCCTCGGTGGCCTGGCGGGCCGCCACGAGCGCGTCGATCGTCTCGGCGGGAATCTTCTTGGTGGGATCGCGGTAATCGGCGGCAAAGGTGTCGAGCACCGTCTTGTCCCAGACCCAGTTCTCCAGCATCTGCGACGGGGCCTCGACAAAGTCCTGCGGGACATTGAACCCGCCCTGCGCGACAAACTTCGAGCGGCTCATGATGCCATGCATCACATGGCCGAATTCGTGGAAGAGCGTCTCCACGTCGGCGTGCTGCAGCAGCGAGGGCTTGTCGGCGGACGGCGCCGGGAAGTTGCACAGCAGCGCGGCGACGGGAAGATTGTAGCGGCCGTCGGCGAGCACGTTGCCGGACTTCTGGCCGAAGCAGGCGAAGTGGTTGTATTTCCCCTCGCGCGGGAACATGTCGAGGTAGAACGCGCCCATCGGCACGCCGGTCTTCGCGTCCTCGACGACGTACAGCTGCACGCCGGGCGCCCAGACGTAGGGCGGCTCGACCTGGGTGAACTTCAGCCCGAAGATCTTCTGGTAGATGGCGAACATGCCATCGAGCGTCGACTGGTACGGGAAGAAGTTGCGCAGCGCCTCGCGGTCGACGGCGTACTTCTCCTTGAGCAGGCGGTTCGTGTAGAAGGCGATGTCCCACGGGTCGAGCTGGGCGTCCGCCTTCCCGGTGTGCTTCGCCTTGAGCTGGCGCAGCGTCTCCATCTCGGCGGCGAACTTCGGCTGCAGGCCGGCGACGAGGTCCTCCTCGAACTTCACGGCCGTGGCGCCGTTCTTGGCCATCTTGACCTCGGTCTGGTAGTCGGCCCAGGTCGCGTACCCGAGGCGCCGGGCGATCTCGGCGCGCTGCACGACGATCTTCTTCATCAGCGGCACGTTCTTCTCCCGCGCCAGCTGCTGGCGGGCGACGTTCACCTGGCGGCGGGTCTCGGGATTCTCGGCGTTCTCCGCGATCGCGACGGCGTGCCAGGTGACGTTGGCCATGACGCGGTAGCGACCGTCGGGCTGGCGGACGCCGGGGCTGTCGAGGAAACTCTGCGGCACACCGGCCATCTCCTCGGCGGTGAAATCGAGCGGGGCGCGCGCCTCGTTGATGTTCATGGCGAACTCGGTGTTCATCGCGGAGAGGTCCTTGCGCATCTGCTCCACCTCGGCGCGCTGGGCGGCGGGCAGCGCGAGGCCGGCCCGGCGGTAGCTGCGCATGACGTCGTCGACCAGCCGCTGCTGGCGGGCATCGAGCTTGGGCTTCTGGTCCGCCACGGCCTTCATCACGCGGTAGATGTCCTCGCGGTAGTCGAGGCCGACGTTCCAGCCGTCGAGCACGACCTTCAGTTCGTTGGCGCTGTCGCGCATCGCCTTGTCGGTGCTCGACTCGGCGACGGTGCCGACCTGCTGGTTCACGTCGCTCACGCGGCCGAGGATGGCGTCGTAGGCCGCGAAGGTGTTCGCGAACGTGAGTTTCGCCGGATCCTGCGCGGCGAGGGCCGCGAGCTCGGCGTCGGCCTGCTTGATCGCGCCATCGACCTCGGCCTTGAGCGCCGCCGTCGTCGTGGCGTAGGTCGGGAGCTCCAGCAGCATCTTGTGCCCGGCAGCCTTGGCCTGGAAATCCGCGAGCGTGGGGGTGGCACCCTGCACGGCGCCGGCAAGCGCGACCGCGAGGCAGGGAACGAGAAGGGCGCGCAGCGCGCCAATGCGGGTAGTCATGGGAGCGCGCAACTTATGACACAACGCTCCCGGCTCAACCCCGAAACGACGGGTTCCCCGAAAGAGTCGCCAAGGATTGGTTCTGGCCGGGGTCGCGGACCCCGGAAGGCATTGCGGCCTCTTGCAGCCATCGTCCGGGATCAGGGACCCGGCCACCACATCTTTGAAGCCCCCGCAGTGGGTCGGTTTGCGGCAGGTCGGGCTTCACGCCGGACATCCGGCGCGGCACGTCGGGGGTAAACCCCCGACCTACAATAGACCGGGGCCACCTACAGGCCCGGCCCCGATCCCACGCCCGGCCCGTTTGTGCAAAAAGCGCGCAGGGAGTGCCAATCCAAGCGAATCCCCCGACCCGGCACCGGGGCTATCCTGTTCCCCGGACCGCCGACTCCGGGCCGGCGCAGCGGATCCCACTTCCCTATGAAAACCCGCGTCTTCACCACCCTCGCCATCGCGTTCGTGCTCCTCGGGGCGCTCTTCGGCTACAAGTACCTCGCGATCCGGCGGGCGATGGCCGCCCAGGCCGCCATGGTGCGTCCGCCCACCACCGTCAGCGCCGCCACCGCCAAGCAGGAGACGTGGCCGAACACGCTGCACGCCGTGAGTTCGCTCGCCAGTTTCCGCGGCATCGTGGTGAAGAACGAGATCGAGGGCGCGGTGCGCCGCATTTCCTGCGAGTCCGGCACGCTGGTCGCCGCCGGCACCCCGCTCGTCGATCTCGACGACTCGATCGAGTCGGCCAGCCTTCCCGGCCTCGAAGCCCAGGCCCGGCTGGCCCGGACCAACCTCGATCGCGCCCGCGAGCTCCGCACGGCGAACACCAACACGCAGACCGACCTCGACACCGCGGAGGCGGTCGCCGCGCAGACCCAGGCGGCGGTCGCCCAGCTGCGCGCCACCCTCGAGAAGAAGCACCTCGTGGCCGCGTTCGCCGGCCGGCTGGGCATCGTGCTCGTGCACCCGGGCCAGTTCCTCGCCAAGGGCGAGGCCATCGTGCAGCTCGAGGCGCTCGATCCGATCCACGCCGATTTCACCCTGCCCCAGCAGGAGGTCGGCCGTGTCGCCGTCGGCCAGCCGGTGCGCGTCCGCGTCGACGCCTATCCGGACCGCGTCTTTGATGGCACGATCACGGCCATCGCCCCGCGGGTCAGCGACACGACGCGCAGCCTGAGCCTGCGCGCCACCGCGGCGAACCACGACGAGGCGCTGCGACCCGGCATGTTCGCGCAGGTCGAGGTGGTGCTGCCCGGCACCCAGAACGCCGTCACCGTCCCGACCGCGGCCGTCGTGTACAACCCGTACGGCAACTTCGTCTACGTGATCGAGAAGGGCGCCGCCGTGCAGCGCTTCGTGCAGACGGGCCCGCAGCGGGGCAACGTGGTGTCGGTCCTTTCCGGCGTGGCCGCCGGCGAACTGGTCGTGACCTCCGGCCAGCTCAAGCTCCGCAATGGCAGCCCGGTGCTGGTCGAGAACACGACCGCCCCCTCCGCCAACCCGGCCCCGACGCCGGCCGAGGGTTGATCCCGGAGGGCCCCATGCGCTTCACCGATCTCTTCATCAAACGCCCGGTCCTCGCGACCGTGGTGAACCTCTTCCTGCTCCTCGCCGGCTGGCTGGCCCTGCGCGAGATGACGATCCGGCAGTACCCGGAGACCAAGAACGCCGTCATCTCGGTGCAGACGATCTACCCCGGCGCGAGCGCCGACCTCGTGCGCGGCTTCATCACCACGCCGCTCGAACGCGAGATCGCCTCCGCCGACGGCATCGACTACCTCGAGTCGGTCAGCGCGCCCAACGTGTCCGTCCTCCGCGCCCAGCTGCGCCTGACCTACGACCCGAACGACGCCCTCACCCAGATCACCGCGAAGGTGAACCGCGTGCGCAGCGAGCTGCCCGCCGGCGCCGAGGACCCCATCCTCGACATCCAGGTCGGCGAGTCGACGGCGTCGATGTACCTCAGCTTCACCAGCACGACACTCCAGGCCAACCAGATCACCGACTACCTCGTGCGCGTCGTGCAGCCCAAGCTCTCGACCCTCGAGGGCGTGCAGAAGGCCGACGTCATCGGCGGCCGCACCTTCGCCATGCGCGTGTGGCTCAAGCCCGACCGCCTCGCGGCTTTCGGCCTCAGCTCCGCCCAGGTCTGGTCCACCCTCGCGGCACAGAACTACCTCTCCGCCGTCGGCAAGACGAAGGGCGAGATGACGATCGTCAACCTCACCGCGCGCACCGACGTCCACACGGCGGAGGAATTCCGCCAGCTCGTCGTGCGCGAGGGCGGCGGCGCCGTCGTGCGGCTGGGCGACATCGCCGACATCGAGCTCGGCGCCGACGACTACGAGATGAAGGCGCTCTTCCGGGGCCAGGAGGTGACGATCATCTCCATCTCCGTGCTGCCGACCGCGAACTCGATCGACGTGATCCGGCGGGCGCGCGCCGTCTGGCCCGAAATCCAGGCGCAGCTGCCGCCGGGCATCGAGGGCCGGATCGTTTACGACGCGACGGAGTTCATCAACGACTCCATCACGGAGGTGCTGCACACCCTGCTCGAGGCCATGGCGATCGTCATCGTCGTGATCTACCTCTTCCTCGGCTCGTTCCGCTCGGTGCTCATCCCCATCGTCGCCATCCCGCTCTCGCTCGTCGGCTGCAGCGCGCTGATGCTCGCCCTGGGTTTCTCCATCAACCTGCTCACGCTGCTGGCGATGGTGCTGGCGATCGGCCTCGTCGTGGACGACGCCCTCGTCGTCGTCGAAAACATCCACCGCCACATCGAGGAGGGACTGTCCCCGCTCGACGCAGCGCTCCGCGGCGCGCAC
>CAYMSE010000330.1:0-9317 GCA_964392935.1 uncultured Oleiharenicola sp. | reverse complement strand
CGTGTGGGAGAGGGCGGTGACTTTCGCCGGTCTCATCTACCGCGTGACCCGCAACTTTCCGGCCCAGGAACGATTCGGATTGACCAACCAGATGCGCCGCGCGGCCACGTCGATTCCCTCCAACATCGCCGAAGGCGCAGCGCGCCCTCCCGCCGACTACGCACGGCTGATCGGCATCGCCACGGGTTCGCTCTACGAAGTGCTGACACAGGCTACGATCGCCGCAAACGCGGGCCTGATTGGGCGCGAGCAGCTGGTCATGATTCGCACGGAGGCCGAAGCGATTGCCCGAATGCTGAGCGGACTTCGGAGATCCCTCGACTGACCCCTAAACGCTCAACCCTCAACGCTCAACCTTCCCCCTGACCGAATTCCTCCAGCAGTTGATCAACGGCCTCTCGCTCGGGGCGATCTTCGCCCTGATCGCGCTGGGGTACACCATGGTCTACGGCGTGCTGCGGTTCATCAACTTCGCGCACAGCGAGGTCTTCATGGTCGGGGCCTACGCCGGCTACTACGCCGCGCGCCTCGTGCCGGAGCACTCGGTGGGGGGCGGGCTCCTGGCGCTGGCGCTCGCCATGGCCGCGTGCGCGGGGCTCGGCGTCGTCATCGAGCGCCTCGCCTACCGGCCGCTGCGCGGCGCGCCGACGCTCAACGTGCTCATCACCGCCATCGGCGTGTCGCTGCTGCTCCAGAACCTCGGCCAGTACTGCTTCGGCGCGACGCCGCGCGCGTTTCCCGAGCTGTTCCCGGTCACGACCTACACGATCGGCGGGCTCTACCTCTCCAGCAGCCAGCTCATCGTGATTGGCGTGACGCTGTTCCTGCTCTTCGCCCTGCGCTTCATCGTCCAGCGGACGAAGATCGGCACCGCCATGCGCGCGGTGGCGCTGAACAAGCAGGCGGCGTCGCTCGTCGGCATCAACAACGACCTCGTCATCTCGTTCACCTTCGCGCTCGGGTCCGCGCTGGCCGCGGCCGGCGGCATCCTCTACGCGCTGAACTACCCGTCGATCGAGCCGATGATGGGCGTGCTGCCGGGCCTCAAGGCCTTCGTCGCCGCGGTGCTCGGCGGCATCGGCAACATCCCGGGCGCGGCCCTCGGCGGGCTCCTGCTGGGCGTGGTCGAGACCTTCGTCAACGGCAGCCAGTGGTCGACCTACAAGGACGCGATCGCCTTCGCGCTCCTCATCCTGATCCTCCTCTTCCGTCCGGCGGGCCTCGTCGGCCGCGCCACCAAGGAGAAGGTATGAGGCCCGCGCGCCCGCACCTCGCCCTGGCCGCGGCCCTCGCCCTGGCGTACGGCGTCTCGGCGTTCTCCGACCGCATCAACCCGTACTACCTGGACGTCGCGACGGGGATCGGGATCAACCTCATCCTCGCGGTCAGCCTCAACCTGGTGAACGGCTTCACCGGCCAGTTTTCGCTCGGCCACGCCGGCTTCATGGCGGTCGGCGCGTACCTGTCCGCCGCCGTCACCACCATCGTCGGCCCGCGCTGGCTCGGCGACGACGGCGGCGCCATCTGGCAGCAGCACGCGCTGTTCCTCGGCGGGCTCGTGGCCGGCGGACTCAGCGCGGCCTTCGCCGGGCTGCTCGTCGGCATCCCCTCGCTCCGCCTGAAGGGCGACTACCTCGCGATCGTGACGCTCGGTTTCGGCGAGATCATCCGCGTCCTCTTCCAGAACTTCGAGCCCTTGGGCGGCGCGCTCGGCCTCAACGGCATCCCCGCCTACACGACGCCCTTCTGGGTCCTTGGCTGCGGGGCCGTCACGGTGTACGTCACGTGGTGCCTGGTGCACTCGACCTACGGGCGCGGCTTCATCGCGACGCACGACGACGAGGTCGCCGCGGAGGCCGTGGGGTTGAACACCACGCGGTACAAGATCGTGGCCTTCGTCCTCGGCGCGTTCTTCGCCGGCGTCGCGGGCGGGCTCTACGGGCACTTCAAGCAGTCCATCGCGCCGACCGGCTTCGACTTCACGAAGTCGATCGAGATCGTGGTGATGGTCATCCTCGGCGGCATGGGCAACACGCTCGGCGTGATCCTGGCCGCGGCGCTGCTCACGCTCCTGCCGGAGGTGCTGCGCTCCGTGGCCGACTACCGCATGATCTTCTATTCCTTCCTGCTGATCGTGCTCATGCTCGTGCGGCCGCAGGGGCTCTTTCACTTCCGGCGCGACCCCCGGTGACATGACCGACCCGCTCCTCCAGCTCGACCGCGTCACGATCCGCTTCGGCGGCCTCACCGCCGTCAGCGGCGTGGACCTCGCGATCCACCCCAGCGAGCTCGTCGGCCTGATCGGCCCCAACGGCGCGGGCAAGACCACGGTGTTCAACCTGATCACGGGCGTGTACGCACCGACCGCGGGCGCGGTGCGCTTCGCCGGGCAGGATCTGGCGGGGGTGAAGGCGCACCAGCGCGTCGCCCGCGGCGTCGCCCGCACCTTCCAGAACATCCGGCTCTTCGGCAGCCTCAGCGTGATGGACAACGTCCGCACCGCGATGAACCTCCACCGCCGCACCCACCCGGTCCACGCGCTGCTCCGGCTCGACGCGTTCCGCACCGACGAGTCCGGGCTCACCCAGCGCGCGAACGAGCTGCTGGACCTGTTCAACCTCTCGCGCTTCCGCCACGCGCCGGCGCGCAGCCTGCCCTACGGCGAGCAGCGGCGGCTCGAGATCGTGCGCTGCCTGGCCACGGCGCCCCGGCTCCTGCTGCTCGACGAACCCGCCGCCGGCATGAACCCGACCGAGAAGCACGCGCTGGTCGAGCTGATCGGGCGCGTCCAGCGCGAGTTCAAGCTGTCGGTCCTCCTCGTCGAGCATTCCATGCGCGTCGTCATGGGCTGCTGCTCGCGCGTCGCCGTCCTCGACTACGGCGTGAAGATCGCCGAGGGCGCCCCGGCCGAGATCCAGGCCAACCCGAAGGTGATCGAGGCCTACCTCGGCGAGGATCACCGGCAGTCGCTGAGCCACCACTGAGCGCGGGCATTTACGATTTATGATTCACGATTTACGATCTCTCGGGCCCGTCGGGGTGGTGATTTCGATCCGCCGCCGGAGCCGCACCGAATCGCCCGCTCGGTCCTAATCACTAATCGTAAATCATAAATCGCCCCCGTGCTCTCCGTCACCGATCTCTCCGTCAGCTACGGCGCCATCGCGGCGCTGCACGGCGTTTCGTTCCGGATCGAGGCCGGCGAGATCGTCACGCTCATCGGTGCGAACGGCGCGGGGAAGACCACCACCCTGCGCGCCCTGTCCGGCCTGCTGCGGGCCGCGGCCGGGCGCATCGAGTTCAAGGGCGAGGACGTCACCCGCCTGCCGCCGCACCGCATCGTGGCGCGCGGCCTCGCCCACGTGCCCGAGGGCCGGCTCGTCTTCGCCAACCTCACCGTGGACGAGAACCTCGCCATGGGCGCCTACCTGCTGCACGACCGCGCCGCCATCACCCGCAACCGCGACTTCGTCTTCTCCATCTTCCCGCGCCTCCACGAGCGCCTGACCCAGGACGCCGGCACCCTGTCGGGGGGTGAGCAGCAGATGCTGGCCATCGGCCGCGCCCTCATGGGCAGTCCGCAGCTGCTCATGCTCGACGAGCCCTCCCTCGGCATCGCCCCGAAGCTCATCACGACGATCTTCGAGAAGATCGTGGAGATCAACCGGCAGCACGGCGTCACCATCCTCCTGGTCGAGCAGAACGCGAAGCTCGCGCTCGAGATTTCCCACCGCGCCTTCGTGTTGGAGACCGGACGCGTGGTGATGCACGGGCCATCCGCCGAGCTGCGGACGAACCCGGAGCTCAAGGCCGCCTACCTCGGCGGGTAACCGCGATCGGAGGGTCGGGCTCCCGCCGACCCGGCCGGGCGGGAGCCCGGCCCTCCCTCCTGGCAATCGGGCCTCGGCCCCGACTTGATTTTTTCGCGTCCTCGCTATGGTTTAGACCCCCATTTTCAGGTCCCAGCTCCCGCAACTCTCATCCCGCAACATCCCTCCTCCCATGTCCACCGCCACTCCGCAGAAATTCGAGTTCCAGGCCGAGATCAAGCAGCTGCTCGATATCGTCATCCATTCGCTCTACACGGAGAAGGAAATCTTCGTCCGTGAGCTCGTGTCCAACGCCTCCGATGCCCTCGAGAAGCTCCGGCACCTCCAGCTGACCGAGAAAGGGATCTTTGACGACCAGGCGACGCTCGAGATCAACGTCACGACCGACGACAAGGCCAAGACCATCACGATCCAGGACTTCGGCCTCGGCATGACGCAGGCCGAACTGATCGAGAACCTCGGCACGATCGCGCACTCGGGCTCCAAGCAGTTCCTCAAGGCGCTCGGCGAGAACGGCCAGAAGAACGCCAACCTCATCGGCCAGTTCGGCGTGGGCTTCTACTCCGCGTTCATGGTCGCCAAGACCGTCAAGGTCTTCAGCCACTCCTGGCGCGCCGGCGAGCCGGGCCACGTCTGGACCAGCGACGGCTCCGGCAGCTACGAGGTCGAGGAGGCCCCCGACCAGCGCCGCGGCGCGAAGATCGTGATCGAGCTGAAGGACGAGTGCGCCGAGTTCTCGTCGGAGGGTCGCATCAAGGAGATCCTCGAGCGCTACAGCGCGTTCGTGTCCTTCCCGATCAACCTCAACGGCAAGCGCGTGAACACCGTCCAGGCGCTCTGGCTGCGCAACAAGAACGAGATCAAGGAGGAGGAGTACACCGAGTTCTACAAGTTCCAGGCCCACGCCTACGAGGAACCGCAGCTGCGCCTGCACTTCAGCGCCGACGCGCCGCTGGCGATCAACGCCCTGCTCTTCGTCCCGAAGGAGAACACCGAGCGCTTCGGCTTCGCCCGCTACGAGCCGGCCGTCGCGCTTTACTGCCGCAAGGTGCTGATCGATGCCTCGCCCAAGGACCTGCTCCCCGAGTGGCTGCGCTTCGTGAAGGGCGTCGTGGACAGCGAGGACCTCCCGCTGAACATCTCGCGCGAGACGATGCAGGACAAGGCGCTGCTCGAGAAGCTCAGCAAGGTCATCACCAAGCGCTTCCTCAAGCTCCTCGACGAGGAGGCGACGCAGCGGCCCGAGGCGTACGCGAAGTTCTACGCCGACTTCGGCCTGTTCCTGAAGGAGGGCGCCGCGCTGGACTTCACGCACAAGGACCAGCTCGTGAAGCTGCTGCGCTTCGAGTCGTCGCTCACCGAAAAGACCAAGGCCACCAGCCTGGCCGACTACGTGTCCCGCATGGGCGCCGACCAGAAGGAGATCTATTACCTCGTCGGCAAGGACCGCGCCGCCATCGAGAGCGGCCCGTACCTGGAGGGCTTCAAGGCGCGCAACCTCGAGGTGCTCTTCTGCTACGAGCCGGTCGACGAATACGTGATGAACAACGTGCGCGAGTTCGACGGCAAGAAGCTGATCGCGGCCGACCACGCGGACGTGAAGCTGGCGGACATCCCAAAGCCCGAGGGCGCGCTGAGCGAGGCCGACACCAAGACGCTCACCGAGTGGATCAAGGCCACGCTGGGCGACCGCGTCGCGGAGGTGAAGGCCAGCGAGCGCCTCGTCGACTCCCCCGCCCTCGCGATCAACGCCGACAAGTTCATGTCCGGCCACATGCGCCGCATGATGAAGGCGATGAACAAGGACGGCGCCGACACGCCCCTGCGCGTGAACCTCGAGATCAACCCGCGTTCCGCCGTCATGAAGCGCCTCTTCGAGACGCACACCGCCGCGCCGGAAAAGGCGAAGCTCGTGGCCGAGCAGATCCTCGACAACGCGCTGATCAGCGCCGGCCTGCTCGAGGACGCGTCGCCGATGGTGGCGCGCCTGTACAAGCTGCTGGAGTCGGTCTGACGCCGTCCCTTGAAGGCGGAGCGTGTTGACCCCAACGCGCTTTCCGCGAGCGGGAGTCGATCAGCGCGTTGGGGTCAACGCGCTCCACCTTCCGCTGACGCTCCGCACCCACGCACAAGCGCCTCCGGTTCAAACCGGAGGCGCCGAGGTGACCAAAGGCCGGCCTGAATCAGGCCAGCAAGTGCTGCCACTGGTCCTCGCGGGCCGAGCGCGCCGCCTTGAGCGCGCCGATGGCGACGAAGCGCTTGTACTCGGTGCCGGCCAGGCGGACCTTCGGCGACTCGTAACCGTCGTCCGCCAGCTTCTGCTGGAGCACGGTGTCGAGGCCGCGGATCCGGCTGCCGCCGCCGGTGATGACGATGTTCTGGAGCAGCTGGGCCACGGAGTCGGACGAGGCCCGGCTGATCAGGGTCGTCAGCGCCGGGTAGAATTTCTCGAGCAGGCGGTTGCACGCGCGGCCGATCGTCTCGCCGAGCTCGAGCGTGTGGCTCTTGCCGCCGATGAGCACCTTTACGTCGATCGGCTTCCGGATGGGGCCGACGTAGGAGTGCTCCTCCTTGATCTGGCGCACGGAGGCGCGCGACAGGCCGTTGTTCGGGTACGTCCGCTGCAGGTCGTCCTCGATGAGCTTGTCGATCGCGTCGCCGGCGAAGGCCAGGCTGATCTGGTCCTCGGCGGTCGGGAAATAGCCCTGGATCAGGCACAAGTCCGTCGTGCCGCCGCCGATGTCGATGAAGAGGGAGTTCGTCACGGGATCGACGTAGTTGGGCTGGCCGACGCGCCCGTCGTCCCGGAAGCCCAGCGCGGCCAGGAACGGCTCGGGAATGAGCAGCACGCGGTCGAACACGCCGGCCGCGCAGTTGCGGATGTCGTCGCGCGCCGCCGCCGTCGCATTGGCCGGCACGCCGATCACGGCGCGAATCTCGGCCGTGCCCGTTGGGTCGACCACGGACCGCACGCGTTTGATGAAGTCGCGCGCCGCGTCCACGTGCGCGATGATGCCGTCCTCCAGCGGCGCGATCGTGCGCAGCTGCAGCCGGTGGGTGAGCGCCTCCTCGCCGATCAGCGTGGTGGCGTTGTTGGCGATGATGCCGTCGACCAGGCCCTCGCGGGCGTAGCCGACGACCGAGGGGATGATCTTGCTGACGGTGATGTCCTTGCCTTCCGCGGGCCCGGCCAGGAGGCACGAGGCGTTGGTCCCAAGGTCGAAGCCGACGAGGAGGCGCTTGCGCTCCGTCGTCCGGCGGATGACCGGGACGGTGTCGGGGGTGCGCTCTACGGTCGCGGTGGGAGTGGTCTTCTTGTCGACACTGATGGTTGTCATTTTCGGTGGGTGGGTTTCACGGCTCTCGTTTTGCGGCCGGCGCCGCGGTGCGGCCGCTGCGCTCGTACGCCAGCATGGCGTCGAGCAGGTCGGTGATGGTGGGGGGCGTGCCCGCAGCCACAGACGGCGACCGGACCGCCGGCGCAGCAGGCACCGGCGCGACCGCCGCCGGCACGAGTCCGGCAAGCAGTGGCACGAGCAGCTCTGCAAGGACCACCGCGTTGGCCACGCGTTCCGATTCAGTCGTAAAGATCGTGCGAAGTTCTTCCTCGGAAAGACCGCCGGCTTCCCCGTCCTCGCGCGCGGCGGCCACGGCCGCAGCCAATTCGCCGCCCTCGAGCCGGTCCGCGAGCTCCGCCTGGCCCTGTTCCCGCAGGACGAGGACTCTTCGCACCAGGCGGGCAATGCCCGTCGCGCGTCCGATCGTGGCGGGACGCTGACTGAGGAAAGGAGAGTTCAACCGGTGATCTGTCCCCTACCGACCACCAAAGGGCCGGGCGGTTCGGAAAAGATAGTCGGACGGCCTCGAGGCGGCGCCCCCACTGGAGGGCGGGGCTCCCGCCCGGCCAATGCGATGCGGTCGGGCGGGAGCCCAACCCTCCATAAGGCGCTCCACCCTGGAAGGGTTTCGTCCGACTCAGCGCTGCGCGACCGCGGCCGGCGCCGGAGCGTCCTCGCTGGCGACATGCGGCGACTGGTAGTTGACCACGTGCCGGACGATCAGGGCGCCGAGCACCACGACGATCGCCAGCACCACCACCGCCACGGCGGTGGGCACGGGGCGATCCTGGGTGACCAGGCCGACTTCCTCGGTGTAGCGACGACTTCTCATGGCGGGAAGTTCATCGTCCCCCGGCGGGAAAACTTTAGCGCGCAGCCGGGACCGGGCGCGACCCGGTCCCGTCGCGTCACTTCGCGTCCTTGATGCCGACGTATTCGAGGAAGGCGCGCTGCGAGCGCGGGCGGCCGAGGAACTTCTCGACCGACTCCGCGACGTCGCGCGTGTTGCCGACGCCGTAGATCTCGTCGCGCAGCCGGCGGCCGACCTTCTCGTCGAGGAAGCCACCGGGCGCCGCCCGGAACACGCTGGCCATGTCGACAGCCATGACCTTGGACCAGAGGTAGCCGTAGTAACCGGCATCGTAGCCCGCGAGGTGGCCGAAATACGCCACGAACGCCGTGTCCGCCGCGGGTGGAATCGACACGCGCGCGGTCACCGCGTTGCTCAACGCGACGACGTCGGCGGTCCACGCGGCGTCGGTGCCCAGCGTGTGCAGCCCGAGGTCGATGAGGCCGAGGGACAGCTGGCGGCGGTTGAAATAGCCGTCGGTGGCCTCGCGCGCCGCGTCCATGGCGGCGATCGTCTCGGCCGGGATCTTCTTCGCCGGGTCGCGGTAGTCCGCGGCGAAGGTGTCGAGCACGGTCTTGTCCCAGACCCAGGCCTCGAGCATTTGGGACGGCGCCTCCACGAAGTCGCGCGGCACGGCCATCAGGCCCTCGTAGCGCGAGCGGCCGAGGATCGTGTGCATGACGTGGCCGAACTCATGGAAGAGCGTCTCGACGTCGCCGTGCTTGAGCAGCGAGGGCTGGTCGGCGGAGGGCGGCGGGAAATTGCAGACGAGCGCGGCCAGGGGCAGCTCGTACCGGCCGCCGGGCAGCGCGCGGCCGTGCAGCTGGCGGAAATTCGCGAAGTGGTTGAACTTCCCCTCCCGCGGGAACATGTCGAGGAAGAAGGCCCCCATGGGCGTCCCGCTGGCGGCATCCTCGACGACCCAGAGCTGCACCCCCGGCGCCCAGGTGTAGGGCGGCTCGACCTGCGTGAACTTCAGGCCGAAGATCCGCTGGTAGATGGCGAACATGCCCTCGAGCGTCTGCTGGTAGGGAAAATAGACGCGCAGCGCCTCGACATCGACGGCGTACTTCTCCTTCCGCAGCTTGTTCGTGTAGTAATTGACGTCCCAGGCCTCGAGTTTCGCGTCCGGCTGGCCGGTGTGCGCGGCCTTCATCTGGCGCAGGGTCTCGAGCTCGGCGGCGAACTTCGGCTGCAGCCCCTGGACGAGATCCTCCTCGAACTTCAGGGCGGTCGCGCCGGTCTTGGCCATGCGGACTTCCGTCCGGTAATCGGCCCAGTTGGCGTAGCCGAGGCGCT
>CAYMSE010000329.1:0-3937 GCA_964392935.1 uncultured Oleiharenicola sp. | reverse complement strand
GTGGTGGTCAGCATGATGACCGGCAGCTTGTGCAGCTCGGGATCGGTCTTCAGGCGGCGCAGCACCTCGATGCCGTCGACCTTGGGCATGCGGATGTCGAGGAGCACGAGGTAGGACTGCTGGTGCGGCTCGACGCGGGGGGACGCGGCGGGCTTGAAGAAGAAGTCGAGGGCGGCCTGCCCGTCGCGGAAGTGCAGGAAGCGGTTGTTCAGCCCGGCGGCCTCCAGGCTCTGGCGCACGAGGATGGCGTGGCCCTCGTCGTCCTCCACAATGACGATGATCGGCGCGGATTGCATGGCGTGGTCCAAGGTTCAGGGAGCGTACGGAAGCGACACGAAAAATGTCGAGCCTGCGCCCTCGGCGCTCTCGACCCAGAGGCGGCCCTTCTGGCGCTCGAGGACGCGCTGGGCGATGGTCAGGCCGAGGCCCTCGCCGGTGGTGGCCTCGGGGTTGAGGCGGTGGAAGATCTCGAAGACCTTCGGCTGGTGCTCCCGGGAGATGCCGATGCCGTTGTCGGTGACGCGGTAGACGGACTTGTCGCCGGCCACCTCGCCGCGGATGACGAGCCGCAGGGACCGGGCGGGCTCGCGGTACTTGAGCGCGTTGTCGACGAGGTTGGCGAAGACTTGGCTGGTGTGCGCCGAGTCGCCGAGGCAGGCGGGCAGCGGCCCGAGGTCGACCTCGGCGCCGGCCTCGTCGAGCTGGAACTTGGCCGCGGCGAGCACGCTGGCGATGAGGGCGTTCATGTCGATGCGCCCGGTGCTGAGCTCGACGCGCCCGAGGCGGGAGTAGCGGAGGAGGCCGTTGAGGAGCATCTCCATCTTGGCGACGCCGGCGTTGATGAAGCGCAGCGCCTGCGGGATGCTCTCGTCGAGCGCCGGCCGCAGCACCTCGGGCGGGATCGCGCCGTCGGCCTTCGCCGCCTGGCGGATGCGGTCGCAGGCGCGCGACAGCTGCCGGCCGAAGCCCTGGACGTTGACCAGCGGCGAGCGGAGGTCGTGGGAGACGGTGTACACGATCGTCTCGAGCTCCTTGTTCTTCTCGGCCAGGTCGGCGGCGAACTGCTGGAGCTTCTCCTCGTCGGCCTTGCGCTGGGTGATGTCGGTGCGGATAGCCACGTACTGGGTGGGCTTCCCGACGGCGTTGAGGAAGGGGAAGATGGTGGTGTCGACCCAATAGAGGCTGCCGTCCTTGGCGCGGTTGCGGATCTCGCCGTGCCAGACCTGCCCGCGGCCGATCGTGCCCCAGAGCCGGGCGAAGAACTCCTTCGGGTGGTGGCGGGAATTGATGATGCGGTGATCCTGGCCGAGCAGCTCCTCGCGCCGGTACTGGGAGATGGCGCAGAACTTGTCATTCACGTAGGTGATGCGCCCGGACGCGTCGGTGATCGCCACGATGGAGTGCTCGTCGAGGGCGGCCTTGATGTTCTTGAGCTCGGCCAGCGCCGCCTCGGCCATGGCGTCGCGCGCGCGGAGCGCCACCAGCAGCTCGTCCGGCGTCATCTGCTCGTAATGGTCGTGGGCCATCGTGGGTCAGGGGTAACGAACCCCGCCGCACGGGCAAGTCCGGAGCGCGGGGCCGGCGGCGGCCTAAAGGAATTCCCTAGGCCGATATGGCCGGCCTGCCAATTACGCGGGTGCGCATTCCTTGCTATTCTCGGGCCATGGAAACCACGACTTCCGTCACCCTGCCCGACCAACGCCCCCAACGCGAGCGCAACGACCTCGTCGCCCGCCTGCAAAGTTCCGCCATCTTCCGCGACTACCAGCAGGCCTTCCAGTCGCTCACCGGCCTGCCGCTGGTCCTGCGCGCCGCCGGCACCCTCCAGTCCAGCCTCGCCGGCGCCCGCGGCGGCAGCGCCTTCTGCGCCCTCATGGCCGCGAAGAACAAGACCTGCGCCGCCTGCCTCCAGCTGCAGGGCCGCCTCGAGGCCGCCGCCTGCACCTCGGCCGACACGCAGGAATGCTTCGCCGGCCTCAACGAGACCGCCGTGCCGGTCCGCGTCGGCGAAAACGTCGTCGCCCACCTCATCACCGGCCAGGTGCTCTTCCAGGCGCCCACGCCCGCCCGCTTCCGCCGCTTCGCCAAGGACATCAGCCAGCGCGAACCCGACTCCGACGTCTCCGCGCTGCAGGCCGCCTTCATGCACAGCCGGGTGATCGGCCGGTCGCAGTACGAGTCGATCGTGCGCCTGCTCGAGATCTTCGCCCAGCAGCTCTCGTCGCTGACGAACCAGCTGATGGTCAGCCAGGCCCAGGCCGAGGCCCCGACCGTGAGCCGCGCCCGCGCCTTCATCGCCGAGCACCTCACCGAGGACCTCTCGCTGCGCACCGTGGCGCGCGCGGTCGGCATGAGCCCGTTCTACTTCTGCAAGAACTTCAAGAAAGGCACCGGCCTCACGTTCACCGAATACCTCTCGCGCGTGCGCGTCGAGGCGGTGAAGCAGCTCCTCCTGAACCCGCACAAGCGCGTCAGCGAGGCCGCGTACGAGGTCGGCTTCCAGAGCCTCTCGCAGTTCAACCGCCGGTTCTCGCAGATCGCCGGCGAGTCGCCGTCGGCCTACCGCGACCGGCTGCACGCGACGACCCCGGGCCGGCCGACGAACCGCCTGGCCGCCTGATCTTCCGAGGACGCCACGCACGTTCCCTTGGTCACCGCCGGGACCGGGCCGGCCGATGCGGCCAGCCCGGTGCCCGCGGGAACCCCACCAAATGATCGAGCCCGCACCAGGTGCGGGCTCGTTGCTTTGCGGCCGGCCGGACCCGGCCACCCGCACGGAGTGCGGGTGTCACCTTCAGACCTGCGCGAGGGCGAGGGCGCGCGGGAACAGGATGTTGTTCTCCTTGTGCACGTGCCGGTGCAGGTCGTCCTCGAGCTGCGCCAGGCCGGCAAGCAGCACGCGGTGCGTGTTGCAGCACTGGTCGTCGGGGGTGAAACCGTTGGTCAGCTCGCGGAGCCGCGCCAGCGCCTGGCCGGCGGTGTCGTGCTCGGCCTCCATCTGCCGGATGGGGCCCGACAGGTCCATGGTCCCCTCGCCCGCCTCGATGCGCCGCACGAGCGGGAAGAGAATGCCCTCCTCCTTCTCCATGTGGTCGAACATCTCGCGCGCGAGCCCGAGGACCGTGTCCGCCACCTGCGGCAGCCGCGGATCGCGGTGCCCGTGCTTGCGGGCCACGTGCTCCGAAATCTCGACCAGGCGCGGCAGCTCTTCCTTGAGGTAGCCGTGATGCGTCCGCTCGATGTGGTCCGCAAGCTGGGACAGGCTGGCCCCGGCGGCGTCGAAGGCCACCGGCGCGGCGGCCAGCGCCGCCACCACGCCCTGCAGGAGCTGGACCAGCGTCGTGACCGGCAGGCTGCGGCTCGAGGCGGCATCGACGAGCGTCTGGCGCCCGCCGCAGCAGTAGTCGAGGCTCAGTTCCTCGAAAACGCGGGCGAGCGCGGGATGGGCGGCGACGAGATCGCCGAGAGTGGATTGCGGGCTGATGGCAGGGAGGGTGGCAGTGGACATGGGTGGATTGGATTCGCCCCCACTATGGCCGATCCGGGGCCCGCGCGCCTTGACGCACGTCAAGCCGGAGGCGGAAAGCCCGGAGGGCATCCTCCGCGGAAGCGCGGCTGAGAGGTGGAGCGTGCTGACCTCAGCGCGCTTGGTCCGCATCCGCCCTCGGGTCGAGGTGTACCCGTCAGTTCTCGCCGAGGTTGTGTCGCAGGCGGGCGGCGAGGCCGGCCGGATCCGCCACCGTGATGCTCCGCGCCGCCACGGCGATGAGCCCGTCCCCGCGCAGGCGCGCGAGTGTCCGCGAAAGCGTCTCGCTGCTCGTGCCGAGCTCGGCGGCGAGGACGCGCTTGGTCCCGGGCAAGGCGATCACGCCGTCGCGCGCCCCGCGGCTGTGCTTCGCCAGCCAGTGGAGCAGGCGCGTCTCGACATCCTTGAGCG
>CAYMSE010000328.1:0-4516 GCA_964392935.1 uncultured Oleiharenicola sp. | reverse complement strand
CGCCTGTTGCGGGACGAGGACTGCGGCGCCGCGTTCGCACCCGGCGACCACGCGGGCCTCGCCGCCACCATCCTGCGCTGGCGCGCCGAACCCGCCACGCTCCGCCGCCTCGCCGCCAACGCCCGGCGCGTCGGCGCCGGCCGTTTCGGCCACGACGCGCTGCTCGCGCAGTGGGCCGCGCTGCTGCGCGGCGTCGCCGGGACCTAACTTCCGTTTGCCACCATCCGGCGTGTCGCCGTAAATCCCTTCCGATGAAACAAGGCCGGTTCGCGACCCTTCTGCTGGTGGCCCTCGACCTGTGCGCCGTCTTCCTCGTGTTCAACTTCGTGGCGTGGACCCGCGGCGTCGCGCACTGGGAGGCGCCGATCGTCTCGCCGTTGTGGCTCCCGCTGGTGATGCACGTCCTCGCGGTGTACCTGATCGACGGCTACAACCCGCGCACCGACATGATGTCGGTGACCTACACCAGCCTGCACTCCATCAGCCTGCTGGCCGTCGCCGCGATCACGCTGCTGCTGACCTTCGTCGTGATCCCGGCGGGCTTCCCGCTGCAGGTGTCGCGCTCGGTGATCGCCGTCGCCTGCGTCCTGCTCATTCCCGCCACCCTGGTGTACCGGCGCCTGCTCTACCAGCGCCAGCTGGCCCGCCGGCAGAAGCGCTACTTCCTCTTCCTCGGCAGCCCGGAGAGCTGCATCGCCTTCAAGGAGGAATGCCGGCGCAACGGGATGACCCAGTCCGTGCTCTACGCCACGCACGACTCGTTCCTGCAGCATTCGCGCGCCCACCAAGGCGTGTCGATCCCGCCCATGGGCGACGTCGGTGAATACCTGGAGACCTACGAGGACTCCCTCGACGCCATCATCCTCCGCGAGACCAGCCACGAGCTGCCGCCCCTCGTCGCGCAGCGGTTGATGGAGCTGCACTTTTCCGGCGTGCCGACCTACACGCTCGAGCTCTTCCACGAGATCTACTGGCGGAAGATCCCGCTTTACCGCCTCAACCAGACCTGGCTGTTCCAGGAGGGCTTCCAGATCGCGCGCGAACCGGTCTTCGAGCGCCTGAAGCGCGTCAACGACATCCTACTCTCTTCGCTGGGCCTGCTGCTCGCGCTGCCGTTCCTGCCCCTGGTCGCGGCCGCCATCTGGCTCGGCGACCGCGGGCCGGTCTTCTTCCGCCAGACGCGCGTCGGCAAGAACCGCCGGCCCTTCGCGATCCTCAAGCTCCGCACGATGCGCGTGCACCACGAGGGCCCGGCCTACACCGGCGAACGCGACGCGCGCGTCACGCCCGTCGGGCAGTTCCTGCGCGCCAGCCGTCTCGACGAGGTGCCCCAGCTCTGGAACGTGCTCACGGGCGACATGAGCCTCATCGGGCCGCGCGCGGAGTGGATCAAGCTCGTCGAGGACTACGAGCGGAAGATCCCGTGCTACCATTTCCGCCACCTCGTGAAGCCCGGCATCACGGGCTGGGCGCAGGTCAACTACCCCTACGGCGCCAACCTCGACGACACCCTCCACAAGCTCGAGTACGACCTGTACTATATCCGCTACTTCTCGTTCGTCCTCGACGCCTCCATCGTCCTGAAGACGATTCACATCATGCTGTTTGGCAAGGGCCGATGAGCGCGAGGCGTGCGCCGCCCCAACGCCGGGTGCCCGGACCCCGCGATCTGCCCCGCCCGCGCCGGCTCGCGCATTTGAGCTTTGGGATTTGGCGTTTGGAGTTTATCCCAAACTGCATTCCTTCCGCCTCCCGTGAAATCCTATGACTTGATCTGCCTCGGCGGCGGCAGCGCCGGCTTCAATGCCGCGCGCGTCGCCGCCGGACTCGGCCAAAAGGTCGCCGTCGTGGACGGCGCCCGGCAACTGGGGGGACTCTGCATCCTGCGCGGCTGCATGCCCTCCAAGACGCTGCTCTACGCCGCCGAGGTGCTCCACCACGCCCGCCATGCCGGCCGCTTCGGCGTTCGCGTGACTGGCGCGCGCGCCGACATGCGGGCGATGCACGCCCGCAAGCGGCGGATCATCGCCGACTTTGCCCGCTACCGCGTCGCGGCCCTCACCGGGGGCCAGTTCGACCTCCACCGCGCGTACGCCCGCTTCGTCGATCCCCACACGGTCGAGCTGTCCGACGGCCGCCGGCTGCGCGGCCGCCATTTCCTCATCGGCACCGGTTCGCGCGTGAGCACGCCGCCGGTGCCGGGCCTGGGCGAGACGCCGTTCTGGACCAGCGACGACGTCCTCGACCTCGCCTTCGTGCCGCAGAGCGTGCTCGTGCTCGGCGGCGGCATCGTCGCCTGCGAGCTCACCCAGTTCCTCCGGCGCATCGGCAGCCGCGTCACGCTCGTGCAACGGAGCCCGAACATCCTGCGCGATCATTCCGACGCGGCGTCCCGGGTCGTGCAACAGGCGCTGACCGACGAGGGCGTCGAGCTCTTCACCGACACGAAGCTGGAATCCGTGCGCGGCGACCGGCGCGGTGTCACCGTCCGGTTCCGCCACGACGGCCGGCTCGTCACGCGCCGGGCCGCCCATCTCTTCAACGCCCTCGGGCGCGAGCCCAACGTCGCCGGCCTCGACCTCGCCGCCGCCGGCGTGCGCACCGGCCCGGGCGGCCGGATCCTCATCAACCGCTGGCAGCAGACCAGCGCGCCGCACATCTACGCCGCGGGCGACTGCTCGGGTCCGGCCGAGATCGTCCACATCGCCATCGCCCAGGGCGAGCTCGCCGCCCGCCACGCCGCCGGCGTGAAGGGGCTGAAGCCGGTCGATTTCTCGCTGCTGCTCAACGTGGTGTTCACCGACCCGCAGCTCGCGACCGTCGGACGCCTCGAGCGTGATCTCGACGCCGGCGGCGTGCCGTACCTCAGCGCCAGCTACCCGTTCAACGATCACGGCAAGTCGATCCTGATGGAGGCCAACTACGGCTACGTGAAGGTCATCGCCGAGCCGAAGCGCGGCCGCCTCCTCGGCGCTGAGATCGTCGGCAAGGACGCGGGCGAGCTCATCCACGCCTTCACCACGCCGCTGGCGATGCGCGCGACCGTCTTCGACCTGCTCCGCGCGCCCTGGTACCATCCGACGCTCGCGGAGATCGTCACCTACCCGCTCGAGGAGATCGCGGAGAAGGTTGGGCGTTAGGCGTCCGGTGTTGGCGGAACTTGACGGGGCGCAGCCACGCCCGAATCCGGTCACCTTTGCGCCTGGACCTTGGTCCCTGTTATTTCGCCTTCGGCGCCTCCCACAGCTCGATCCGGTTGCCCTCGCCGTCCTTGATCCAGGCGAACTTCCCGTACTCCGAGGCTTCGATGCCCTTGGGATCGACCCAGACCCCTTCCCTCCTCAGCGCGGCGATCACCTTCTTCAGGTTGGCGACTCGGTAGTTCACCATGTGGCCCTGCCGGCCGCGACCGAAGTACTTCGTGTCGGCGTCGAACGGGCTCCAGACGGTGCAACCCTTCGACTTCGGTTTCTTCGCATCGCGCCATTCAAACGCGCACCCGCCCCAGTTCGGATCGACCGGCAGACCCAGGTGCTCCGCGTACCACGCCCCGAGCTTCTTGGGATTCCTCGCCTTGAAGAAGATGCCGCCGATGCCCGTGACCCGTCCTGCCGCTTTGGATTTCATGACCATGGCCTAGCGGTTCGCCGGGCACTTTTCACGGCGAATCTCTCCAGCCGTCGGTTCTCCCGGCCATGGCGGCGGAAAGCCTGCCCGCACGGCCCCGTCCTACGGCGCCGGGCCGGCGCGGCGCTGGTACACCCACTCGAGCTTCTTCGGCGCGCCGCCGGGCCCCGGGCCCTCGATCACCGCCAGGAGCGTGTCGTCGGCCTGCAGCGCATAGGCGATGGTCTGCGGGAAGTCGTGCTCCTGGTTCTCGAACACGACCGTCCGCTCGGTTTGCGTCGACAGGCGGAATGCCGTTTCCTTCTGCCCCGCGGGCAGCGCCACGAAGAACACGTCGCCGCCCGGGCCTTCCCGGATCTGGAGGAACTCGTACTCGAGCACCTTGCCCTTCGCGACGGTGCGCGCGACGCCGAGCATCATTCCCGCCGCCGGCGCCAGCCACTGCTCGTCGGTCACCCGCCCGGCCTTCTCGCAGCGCCACGACCCAGCCAGCCAGCCGAGCCGGGCCACCGCCGGACGCGCGGGCGCCGGCGGGTTGGCCCCGAAGGCGGCGGTCGCCGCGAGCGCCAGCAGACCCGGAAGCACGCGAAGCTTTCTGATCACGCCCCCACGATCCCCCGAAATCGTAAGTCGTAAATCATAAATCGTGAATCACCCCGCCGCCCTCTTCTCCAGCGGCGTCACAGGGTCGATGAAGAGCCAGCAGAACGCCCCGAGCGAATAGATGAGGCTCGTGACGACGAACACCTGGTGCCAGTCGCGGCCGGTGATGGTCAGCACCCAGCCCTCGACCAGCGGGCCCGCCATGCCGCCGAAATTCCCCCTCATGTTCATCGAGCCCGAGACCGTGCCCGCGTAGTTGCCGCCGACGTCCATGCACGTCGCCCAG
>CAYMSE010000327.1:0-3851 GCA_964392935.1 uncultured Oleiharenicola sp. | reverse complement strand
ACCGCTGGCGCCGCCGAGCGCCTTGCCGAGGGTACCGGTGAAGACATCGACGCGACCCATGACCTCGCAATGTTCATGGCTGCCGCGCCCGGTGCGTCCGAGGAAGCCAACGGCGTGGCTGTCATCGACCATCACGAGAGCCTGGTAGCGATCCGCGAGCTCGCAGATCGCCCGCAGGTTGGCGAGGGTGCCAGCCATGGAAAAGACGCCGTCGGTGGCGATCTGCTTGAAGCGTGCGCCCGCGGCATCCGCCTCGCGCAGCCGGGCCTCGAGCTCGGCCATGTCGTTGTTGCGATAGCGGTAGCGCTGGGCCTTGCACAGCCGGACGCCGTCGATGATCGACGCATGGTTCAATTCGTCGGAAATCACCGCGTCCTCGGCGCCCAGCAGGGTCTCGAACAATCCGCCGTTGGCGTCGAAGCAGGAGGAGTAAAGCAGCGTGTCCTCGGTGCCGAGGAAGCGCGCGATGGCCGCCTCGAGGTCCTTGTGAATCTGCTGGGTGCCGCAGATGAACCGCACCGAGGCGAGACCATAACCCCAGCGATCCAAGGCGGCGTGGGCCGCCGCGATCAGCTCGGGGTGGTCGGCCAGCCCGAGATAGTTGTTGGCGCACATGTTCAACACCTGCTGGCCCGAGGCGACCGCGATGCGGGCGGTCTGGTGGGTGGTGATGATGCGTTCGCGTTTGTAGAGTCCGGCGGATTCGATCTCGCCCAGGGTCTTGCGGAGATGCGCACTGAAGACGGAATTCATTTGCCGCCAGCGTTGGGAAAACGCTCCCGGCCGCAAGGCTGGGTCCGGCGGTCAAACTGGATTGGTTTGAAAATCAGTAATTAACCATAGTGGTTAAAAACTTGAGTTCCTAACCATAATGGTTAAGTGCTGCTTCCGTGAAATACCTCGCCCTCATCGGTGACATCGTGGACTCGAAAAGCCTCGCGGGCCGCGACGCGTTCCAGAAGCGCCTGCTGGCCTCGCTGCGGGCGGCTTCGGACCGCAAGCCGCGCCTGGCTTCGCCCTACACGATCACGCTGGGGGATGAATTCCAGGCGGTTTACCGCAGCGCCGACCACCTGTGGCTCGACATCTTCTCGATCCTGGCGGACCTGCATCCGGTGGAGGCGCGCTTTGGCATCGGGCTGGGGGAACTGACGACCGCGATCAATCCCAAGCAGGCCCTGGGCATGGACGGCCCGGCATTCCACCGGGCCCGGGAGGCGATCACCGCGCTGAAGAAGTCCGGCTACCTGATCGCGCTCCACGGGGAGCCGGCGGCGCCGGGGCCGGACCACGACCCCTGGAAACTCCTGCACCACCTCCTGAACTTCGTGAGCCACAAGGTGGTCGCGTGGGAAAAGAACCGGCTCCGCATCCTGTGCGGCCTGCTGCAGGGGCGGTCGGTGGCCGCCCTCGAACGGGAATTGCAGGTCAGCAATGTCGCCGTCTACAAGAACATCAAGGCGGGCGCCCTCGACGAACTCCTGGGACTGTGCCAGGAAATCACCCGCATCCTGAACCGCGAACTCAAGCGCCCGTGACCACCGCTTTCCTTGCCCTGGCCAATCTCTGCCTGTTGACGCGGCTGTTCTGCCTGTTTCGCGACGACGTGGCGGAGGTCCGGGTCTGGCGGACCAAGGCGATCCTCGAGGTCGCCGGCGCAACGATCCTCTTCCCGTGTGGATCGGTTTGGTTCGCCGTCGTGCTGACGCTCCTGGCGGGCAATCTCGCCGGCTATCGCGTCGAGCGCCGGGGTCGCCGGAAGGATTTCCGCCGCCTGCTGTCCGGCGCGCTCACCCTGGTGGCGTTGAGCGTGTGGCTTTCCCCGCGTTTCGCCCTGGAACTTCGCCCTGGGATCGCCGCGCTGGCGGACACCCTGGGGCGGTGGACCGTGCTGGCCCCGCTGCTGGCGCCGGCGGGCGGCGCCCGGGCGCAGCTCGTGGTATTCGGCCTCCTGTTGGCCGCCAACGAATCAAACCTCGTTATCCGCGCGATGTTCGACTGGCTCGACCTGAAGCCGCGCGCCGGCGCGGCCGGCGGCGGTGTCGTCGACGTGGGGGAATTCAATCGCGGGCGCATCATCGGCATCCTCGAACGCATGCTCCTCTTCGCGTTCGTGCTCCAGGGGCAGTACGGCGCCATCGGCTTCGTCCTGGCGGCGAAGGCGTTCACGCGCTTCAAGGCCCTCGACGACCGGCCGTTCGCCGAGTACGTGCTCGTCGGCACGCTGCTGTCGGCCTGCCTCGCGCTGGCCGCCGGCGGCCTCGTGCACTGGCTGATCAGCCGGTAGGGCCCGCGCCGCTCAGCTCCAGTTGAGCACGATCTTGCCCGACAGGCCGGAACCCATCAGCTCGAAGCCGCGCTGAAAGTCCTCGACTGGCAAGCGGTGGGTGATGACCGGCGTGATGTCCATGCCGCCCTGCACGAGCGCCGTCATCTTGTACCACGTCTCGAACATCTCGCGCCCATAGATGCCTTTCAAGTGAAGCATCTTGAAGACGATCTTGTTCCAGTCGACGCGGGCCTCGGCCGGGTGCACCCCGAGCAGTGCGATCCGGCCGCCGTTGACCATGTTGTCGATCATCTGGGTGAGGGCGGCGGGATTGCCCGACATCTCCAGGCCCACGTCGAAACCCTCGGTCATGCCGAGCTCGCGATGCCAGACCTCGGTGAGATTCTCCCGGGTCACGTTGACCGTCCGGGTGGGTCCCATCCTTTTCGCCAGTTCGAGGCGATGGTCGTTCACGTCGGTGATGACCACCTTGCGCGCCCCGGCATGGCGCGCCACGGCAATGGCCATGCAGCCGATGGGACCGGCCCCCGTGATCAGGACGTCCTCGCCCACCATGTCGAACGACAGCGTCGTGTGCACCGCGTTGCCGAGCGGGTCGAAACAGGAAACCGTGTCGAGGTCCATCCCGGCGGGCACCTTCCAGACGTTGGTGGCGGGAATACTGACGTAGTCGGCGAAAGCGCCGTCGCGGTTCACGCCGACGCCGACGGTGTTGGGGCACAGATGACGCCGGCCGGCGAGACAGTTGCGGCAATGCCCGCAGACGATGTGCCCTTCGCCGGTGACGACCTGGCCGCGGGCGAAGCCGGAAACGCCGGCGCCCACGTCCTCCACCGTGCCGACGTACTCGTGGCCGATGACCAGCGGCGGCCTGATCGTCCGCTGGGCCCAGGCGTCCCAACGGTTGATGTGCACGTCGGTGCCGCAGATCGAGGTCTTGCGAATCTTGATGAGGACGTCGTTGACGCCCGGGGTGGGTATCGGGACCTCGGTCATGATCAAGCCGGGGCCGGCGGCGGGTTTGACGATGGCGCGCATGGAGGCGGGCATGGGAAGCGAGTTGGACCGGACGCTACCCGCCGACGGTTATGACACAACTGCGAACGTGACCGCGCGGCCGCTTACATCATCCAGAGGGTCGCGATGCCGAGGAAGAATCCCATGCTGGCCACGTCGGTCGCCGTGGTGAGGAAAATGCTGGAGGCCGTGGCCGGGTCGGCGCCGAAGCGCTTCAGCGTGAGCGGCACCAGCACGCCCGAGACGCCGCTGAGGAAGCAGGCGCTCGTCATCGCCAGGAACACAACCGCCGCGAGGCGGGCCGGAGATTGGCTGGCGTGCTGCCAGCTCGCATAGAAATACATGCCGAGGCCGGCCGTGATGCCGACCAGCGCGCCGTTGGCCAGGCCGAGCGCGGCCTCCTTCACGAGGAAAACCTGCTCCCGGCCGTTCTTGAGTTCGCCCAGGGTGAGGCCGCGGAGCGCGACCGCCAGCGCCTGGCAGCCGGTGTTGCCCGACTGGCCCGCGAGCACCGGGAGGAAGACGGCGAGCACGACGATCTTCT
>CAYMSE010000326.1:0-6340 GCA_964392935.1 uncultured Oleiharenicola sp. | reverse complement strand
TCGAAGAGTTCGCGCGTCTGCTCGAAATCCTCATCCGTCTCGCCGGGGAAGCCGACGATGACGTCGGTCGAGAAATACATGTCCGGCCGCACGCGGCGCAGGGCGGCGACGATCTGCCGGTAGCGCTCGCGCGAGTACGGGCGGTTCATCGCCTGGAGGATCCGGTCCGAACCCGACTGGAGCGGGAGGTGCACGTACTCGCACAGCTTCTCGAGGCGGCCGTAGGCCTCGATCAGGTCGTCCTTGAAGCCACGCGGGTGCGGCGACGTGAAGCGGATGCGCTGGAGCCCGGGGATCGCGTTGACCCGCTCAAGGAGCTGGACGAAGGGCGTGACGCCGCCGGTGTGCGCATAGTCGCGCCGGCCGTAGCTGGTGACGATCTGGCCGAGCAGCGTGATCTCCCGCACGCCGCGGGCGACGAGTTCCTCGCATTCGCGGACGATGTCGTCCATCGGGCGCGAGCGCTCGTCGCCGCGCGTCTTCGGGACGATGCAGAACGCGCAGTCCATGTTGCAGCCCTGCTGGATCGAGACGAAGGCGGTGACCTGCCGTTCCTCGAGCACGTGGTCGCGGATGGTGTTCTGCGAACCGGCCTCCTCGCCGATGTCGACGATGCGCGTCGGCAGGACCGCACCGGCCGCCTGCGCGGCGCGCAGGTTGTCGAGGTGGTCGGGCACCTGGTGGAACTTCTGGGTGCCGACGATGAGGTCGACGTCGGGCAGCGCGTCGAGCAGCGCGGCGCCGCGGTTTTGCGCCATGCAGCCGAGGATACCGAGCACGAAGCGCGGGTTGCGCTTCTTCTTCTGCGCGGCGTAGCCCGCCTTGCCGATGGCCTTCTGCTCCGCCATGTCGCGGACGCTGCAGGTGTTGAGCAGCATCACGTCGCACGTGTCCTCGTCGTCGACGATGCGGTACCCGCGGGCGCGCAGCAACGCCGCGACAGCCTCGCTGTCGCGCTCGTTCATCTGGCAGCCATACGTCTTGATGTAGACGCGGTTCATGAAATGGGTGGGTTTAACTACCCGGCCCCGCCGCCCGGTCAACGAGGGAAACGGCGGGTGGCCGCCCCCGGCAACCGGGACTTGCCGCACCGCCGGGCCCGGCAACACTGCGGGCATGAGATCCTTGGTCGCGCTGGTCGCGCTCCTGGTCCTGCTGGTGCGGGCCGGGGCGGTGCCGGCGCGGCCGGAGGCGGTCCTCGTCGTCCTGGGCGACCAGCACTCCGCCTACGACCGCACCGCGCGGCTCGTGGGCTTCGTCGACGAGCTGAAGGCGGCGCATCCGGGCCTGCCGCTGGCGATCCTCCTGAACGGCGACACGCAGGAGTACGGCAACGTCATCGCCCGGCGCACGGGCGGGACGATCGATTTCGCGATGTACGCGGCGCTGGTGCGGCGCGCCCCGACCGTCGTCAACCTGGGCAACCACGAACCGGAGTTCTTCGACCTCGCCGAGACCGTCGCGCGCATCGAGGCCACGGGCGCGCGCGTCGTGAGCAACATCCGGAACCGCGCCACGGGCGTGCCGTTTGCCCCCGCGTCGCTCGAACTGCCGCTCGGCGCCCGCACGGCGACGATCGTCGGCGTCGGCACCGACAACCTGGCGACGTACCGCCGCGCCGTCCGTCCATCGCTCGACCTCGCCAACCCGGCGGTGTGGGCGCGCGCGAACTTTCCGCGCCTCCTGGGCGCCGCGCCGCTTCCCGTCGTGCTGAGCCACGCCGGCATCGCCGCGGACCGCGAGATGCTCGCGGTCACGCCGGACGGCACGCTCTTCTCGGGGGCGCACGACCACCAGCGCTTTGTCGTGCCCTTCGGCCGCACGGTCTATTTTCACTCCGGATCCTGGAACTCGCACGTCTCGCTGGCGTGGCTCGACCGCGATGCCGGCGGGAAGCCGCGCTGGACGATCGAGCAGGTGGAATTGACCGGGAACGGCGTGGAGGATGAGCAATTGAAGGCGGTCATCGCCGGCGTATTCGATTCGTACCTGACATCCGAGGACCGGGCCGTCGTGGGCCGCACGGCGGCGGCGCTGGCGCCGCCGGAAGCCGGGCGATTCGTCGCCGGGACGCTGCGCACGGCGGCGGGCGTCGACGCCGCGTTCATCGGCAACACGACGTTCGGCGCCGGATTGCCGGGCGGGGCGGTGAGCCGCCTGGCGTTCGACGCGTGCGTGCGCTTCGACGGGACGATCTTCACGGCGGAGGTCGATGGCGCGCGGCTGGCGCAGCTCCTCGCCGCGGCGAACTTCACGCCGGCCACGCCGTTCGCGCAGCGCCGCGGGGAATTCTGCTTCGCCGTCGGCCCGGAGCAGATCGACCCGCGCGCCACCTACCGCATCGCCACGACCGACTGGTGCGCGCGGAACACCGCGCGCTATTTCGGCGAACCCGCCATCGCGTGGCGGGAGGCGCCGGACCTGAAGCTGAAGGCCGCGGCCCTCGCGGGCTTGAACCGGCCGTAAAGCGCCGCCGCGCGCGGAGAATCGCATCGCCAACCCGGCGGGGATTACTTTGCTCCGGCGCATGGGCTTCTTCGATCGTTTCTCCTCCGGCAATCCCCCGCCCAATCCGCCTGCGTCCGGCCAGCCACCCGCGGCGACCGGCGGCGTGATCCCGCGCCTCGCCGAGGCGAAGGCCAAGCTCGAGGCGAGGGACCTCGCCGGGGCGATGGCCGTCTACCAGGAGGTCCTGGCCAGCGCCGGCGCCCGGCCCGACGTGCTGGTGGCGATCTCCGGCGAACTCGGCCAGCGCGGGCACGTCCGCGAACTCATCGAGCTCGTGGCGCCGCACTACGATGCCGGGCGGCACGGCCCGGCCACCGGTTTGAACCTGCTGCAGGCGTACCTCGCGGTGCGCGACCTCGACGCCGCGCAGCACGTGCTCGACATCCTCTTCTCGCTGAACCGGCCGGAGCTCGAGGAGCGACTCTTCGGCTTTTCGAACGCCATCGCGGAGCTCATGGCCGGCCATGAGGTCGCGATGCCAACCGCGCAGGAACTCGCCGGCAACACCCCCGAGAACAACAAGATCAGCCTGGCCAGCGTCAGCAAACCGATCTGGTTCTACGGCCTCGAGGAGATCGCGCCGCACCTGCTCGCCCCCGCGAGCGGCAAGCGCCGGCGGGTGGCGTTCGCCCAGGTGGCGCTGCCGGGGTTGACCGATGTCGTGGCGCGATCGGCGGCCGTCGAGGACGACCAGGGGCGGTTCTGCCGCGGCCTGCCGCTCTGGTTCGCCGAGACCTTCGCCGCCGCGAACGGCTACGAGCCGGTCACCGCGGTCGCGCTGGCCGCGCGCAAGCACTACGTGCTCTTCCCGCACGAGTGGACGGCCGACAACATCCGCGAGCTCAACGAGAGCAGCAGCGGCGGGCTGGACTACGTCCTCACCTTCGCCCTGCGGAACCGCAACGACGACTTCGAGCTGGTCGCGCGCATCTGGGAGGTGAAGAAATTCCGCGAGCTGAAGCAGTTCATGACGCGGTGGACGCCGGCGAGCGCCGACACGGTGCTGGCGCAATTCCACGAGCAACTGCGCCTCTCCATGGAGTGGTCCGCGCTGCCGGCGGGCACGGGCCTCGCCTACACGGCCCCGGTCGCGCCCATGGCGCACATCCAGGCGCTCGGGGCGACGTTGTCCCAGTTCTTTGGTGAGAAGGGCGTGCTGGCCCCCGAGCAGATCTTGCCCGGCGTCGCCTGGCAGCTCCGCGACGCGCAGGCCAACCCCGGTGATGCGCGCGCGCACCTCGGGCTCGTCTCCTCCCTGCTGCGCCAGAAGGCCCAGGGCGCCGCGCTCGACCCCGCCGCGGCGGCGGTGGCCCAAGCCGGGCTGGCGACGGAGGCGGCGCAGCCGGCCGACGTGGCGGCGCTGCTCGTGAAGCTCGCGTAGCGGCGGGCGGGCAGCAAAAAGGCCCGGCGCAGGCCGGGCCCGGTGGGCGCAGTCGCGGGTGATCCGCGTTACGGGTGCGCCGCGTTGTAGTAGGCGACGAAGTCGTCGGTGACGTCGAGCTCCGGCTGCGCGATGACGAGGGCGTCGCCCATCTTGGAGATGTCGATGATCATGCCGAGGTCGTGTTCCTTGGCGTACGTGCTCATCGTCTTGGTGAGGTCGGCGACGATGGGGGCCTGCTTCTGCTGCTGGGCCTCGCCGACGGCGGCCTGGAACTGCTGCTGCTTGCCCTGCAGCTCCTGCTGGAGCTTCAGGCCCTCCTCCTGCTTCGCCTTGATGGCGTCAGCGTTCGCCGCGCCGCCGGCCTGCAGCTTGTTGAGCTCGCCCACGAGGGTGCGGAGCTTCTCGTTGAGCAGGGACAACTCGCTCTGCTGGCTGCTGAACTCGAGCTCGAGCTCCTTGAGCACGCGCACCAGCTGCTTCACGCCCTTTTCCTCGTTGAGGAAGGCGGAGGTGTTGATCCACGCCACGCGGGCGGTTGGAAAGGTCTTCTTGCCCGCCGGTTGGGCCGGGGCGGCGGAGGCCGGGGTGTCGGCGCCAAAGGCGGCGGTGGCGGCTAGTCCAAGGACGAAAACGAGCGGACGGACGAATTTCATGAGAAGTCGAGAGCTAGGGGGCGGGCGCGCTTTGTCCACGGCTAAATCAGCCGGAACCCCGGGCGTCAGCGCCGGCTGGCGAGCTGCCCGCACCCGGCGGCGATGTCGATGCCGCGGCGCTGGCGGACCGTGCTGGGGAGCCCGTACTCCGCGAGGATCCGCTGGAATTGCCGCGCCGCATCCTGGGGGGTCGGCACGCCGGCGAAGCCGGGCGTCGGGTTTAACGGAATGAGGTTCACCTGGGCCTCCTGGCCGTGGAGGAGGCGCCCGACGGCATGCGCGCTCTCCGCGGTGTCGTTCTTCCCCTCGATCAGGGTCCACTCGTAGAAGATCCGTCGCCGCTGCTTGGCGATGTAGTAGCAGCAGGCGGCCATGAGCTCGTCGAGCGGCCACTTGCGCGCCACCGGCACCAGCGCCGCCCGCTCCTCCTGCGTGGCGCCGTGCAGCGACACCGCGAGGTGGATCGGCCGCGCCTCGTCGGCCAGCCGGATGATGCCGGGCACGACGCCCACGGTGCTCAACGTGATCTTCCGGGCCCCGAGGGCGAGACCGCTCGGATCCCGCAGGATGTCCACGGCGCGCATCACCGCGTCGTAGTTGTGCAACGGCTCGCCCATGCCCATCAGCACGACGTTGCGCAGCCGGGCCCCGGAAGGTTTGTCATCTAATGGATGACAAACTTCCGCCCGGAGGACGGAGTCGACGTGCAACACCTGCGCGACGATCTCGCCGGCGGTCAGGTGGCGCACGAAGCCCATCTGGCCGGTCGCGCAGAACACGCAGCCCATCGCGCACCCGGCCTGGCTGCTGATGCACGCCGTCACGCGGCCCGTGTAACGCATCAGCACGGTCTCGATCCGGCGGTCATCCGCGAGCGCGAGCAGGTACTTGCGGGTGAAGCCGTCGCCGCTGTGCGTTTCGACGGCCACCGGCAGCCGCGACAGGGCGAGGTCGCGGGCCGCGCGTGCGCGAAAGCGCGCCGGCAGCTCGGGCATGTGCGACCAGGCGGTGACGCGCTCGACATACACGTACGACCACAGGCGCAGGGCGTGCACCGGGCTGAACCCATGCCGGACGGCCCACGCGCGCAGGTCGTCGCGGGTGAGGTCATGGAAATCGAGCGGCGTGGCGTGCATCGAGGGCGGCAAGGGTGCCAGCGGCTTTATGCCGCGGCCAGTCGGGGCGTAAAGCTCCGCGCACACAAGAATGTAGCGGGTTTGCCAAGCCGCGGCGGGGCGTCACGCTCCGCGCATGGGCAACCGGATTATCCTCGCGGGCGGCAGCGGTTTTCTGGGCCGCGCGCTGGCCCGGCGACTGCTCGCGGACGGCTGCGATGTCGTGGCCCTTTCCCGGGGAGCCGGGATCGGGTTCCCGGCCGGGGGACGGGTGTTGGCTTGGGATGGATGCACCCCCGGGGACTGGGCGCGGGAACTCGACGGCGCCGCGGCGGTGGTGAACCTCGCGGGTCGTTCCATCAATTGCGTCCACAATGAGTCCAACCGCCGCGAGATCGTCCAGTCGCGCGTCCGGGCGGTGGAGGCGTTGGGCGCCGCCTGCGTCCGCGCGGCCCAACCGCCGGCCGTCTGGGTCCAGTGCAGCGCATCCGGTTTCTACGGCGATGCGGGCGACCGCTGGTGCGCGGAAACCGATCCGGCGGGCGCGGGCTTCCTGCCGGAGGTCTGCCGGCGCTGGGAGGAGGCGTTTGCCGGGCAATCGCTGGCGGGGATCCGCCGTGTGGTGTTCCGTCTCGGCACGGTGCTTGATGCCCGCGAAGGCGCGCTGCCGGCGCTGGCGC
>CAYMSE010000325.1:0-2927 GCA_964392935.1 uncultured Oleiharenicola sp. | reverse complement strand
TTGCTCAGCCACCAGGTCTCGCCGCGCTTTTCGAGCTTCACCGTGTCGCCGGTGCGGGTGGTGCGCGTGAGGGAGTCCATCGAGGCGATCTCGGTCGGGAGCACGCGGCGGCGGGCGCTCTGGCTCACCCCCTCGTCGATGATGGGCTTGTCGAACCAGTAGATGTACGCGAACAGGACGACGTTCAGGAAGAGGAGGACGACGGTGACCTTGGAGCGCATGGGAGGAGCGGGGCTAGTTGCGGCGGGTCCAGTAGACGATGAGGCCCAGGGCGGCGAGGCAGCCGGGGACGGCGAGCAGGAGGAGGAGGCGGAGGCGGACGAGCTCCTCGGCGCTGAGGGAGAGCTGGAAGCGCTGGATGGGGCGGACGGGGATGTTCAGCTGGGTGTCGCGGTCGACCGTCCAGTTCACGGTGGCGAGGAAGAGGTTGAGGTTGCCGACGTTGATGATGCGGTTGTTGGTGACGAGATCGGCGGTGCCGATGACGGCGAGGCGGCCGCCGCGCACGCTGAGCGGGAGGTTGGCGGGCTTGAGGCGCTCGGAGGCGACCATCACGCCCAGCTCGCCCTTCAGGTCCTGGCCGGGGGTGTAGGCCCACGGCACGTTGCGGATGCGGTAGCCCGCCTCGCCCCAGGCGGAGGCGCTGGTGACGATCAGCTTCTCGACGCTCAGGCCGTCGTCCTGCGAGCGGCCGAGGTCGTCGCTGACGACGCGGGCGGGTCCGCAGATGATCGCCATGCCGTTGTTGCGGACGTTGTCGACGATGTGGCTGGTGGTGGAGCGGGCGAAGCGCGCGAGGCGGAGGTCGTTGTTTTCGGTGAGGCTGCCGGGGCTGAGGTCGACGATGACGTTGTCGTAGACGATGACGCCCCAGTCGAAGAGGAGGTTGTCGAGGCCGGGGGCCACCCCCGGGTCGACCATCAGGATGACGCGGCCGGCGCGGGTCGTGAGGAAATTTCGGAGCAGTTCCTCCTCGAAAGGCTGCAGCCGGCCCTGGGGCCCGGCGATGATCACGAGCGCGGCGTCGTCGGGAATCTTGTGGCTGAGGTTGAGGTCGAGGTTCTCGATGGCGAAGTTCCGCTGGCGCAGCTCGTCGCGCAGGCCCGACAGCCCGCGGCGGCGGTCGACGTCGTCGGGGCGCATCTCGCCGTGGCCCGTGAGGAAATAGATCCGCTTCTTCTCGGGGTTGGAGACGTCGAGCAGGGCGGAGGTGATGGTGGCCTCGCCGCGGAACGCCTCGCGCTTCAGGTCCTTGGTCTCGTAGAAGTCGCCGAGCGTGAGGACGCGGCGGTGGTTCTCGCTGAGGAGGATCACCTGGTTGGGCGTGTCGAGCTCGAGGGCCTCGGCCTCGCGGCGGTTCTGGTAGACGTCGAGGTGCCGCACCTCGATCTTCCCCTTGCTGTTCTTGCGGGTGAGGTAGACGTACTCGCGGAGCAGGCTGGAGATGTCGCGGGACGCCTGCACCAGCTCCTCGTTGCCGCCGTCGGCGCTGATCGTGACGATGATGCGCACGTCGCGCTCGAGGTGCTCGAGGTAGGAGCGGGTCTCGGGCGAGAGCGAGTGGCGGCGGCTCTGGGTGAGGTCGAAGCGCCACGAGTGGTTCAGCGCGACGTAGTTGAGGCCGCCGAACAGCGCGAGGAACAGCAGGGCCTGGAGGATCAGGTTGATGAACCGGATCCAGCGGGCCGCGCGGAAGCTGTCGTAGTAGGGCATGGGCCTAGCTGTTCAGCATCTTCGCCTCGACGCCCAGGATGCTGAAGAGCAGGGCGAGGATGGAGCCGGTGAGGTAGAAGAACACCTGCCGCGTATCCACGATGCCGTTGGTGAAGTCGTCGACGTGGCCCGGGACGCGCAGGATCTCGAGGGCGTTCTTGACCGGGAGGAGGATGTCGCTGTTCAAGGCGGCCAGTTCGCTCACGTAGCTGAGCCCGCCGATCAGGCCGAGCAGCAGCGTGAAGGTCAGGATGCCGGCGACCGCCTGGCTGCGCGTCAGCGTGCTCGCGAGGATGCCCAGCGCGATGAAGAGCAGGCCGCTAACGGCGATGAAGAGGTAGCCGCCGATGAGCGGGCCCCAGTCGAGGTAGCGGAGGTCGCGCGCGTAGACCCGGAGGATGTAGTGGAAGCCCAGGGTCGAGCCCCAGAGGAGCAGGTAGAAGAGGTACGCGGCGGAGAACTTGCCCAGCACGACCTCGGCGGTGCTGACGGGCGTGGTGAGCAGCGTCTCGAGCGTGCCGAGGCGGCGCTCCTCGGCGAAGGACTTCATCGTCAGCAGCGGCACCATGAAGAACACCGGGATCCAGAACAGCTGGAAGAACACGGCGGCGGGCGAGGTCTCCTGCGGGTTGCGGCTGTAGGCGTCGAGGATGCCCGCGAAGATGAAGCCCATGACGAGGAGGAAGAGCACGGCCGCCACGTACGTGCTCGCGTTGTAGAGCAGCGCGCGGATCTCGTGGGAGAGGATGGTGAAGTAGTGGCGCATGGGGACGGCGAACGGCGAAGGACGAAAGGCGAAGGCGGCGGCGTCAGACCTTGGGCAGCGGCGCGCGGCTGTCGCCCTTTGGTTCCTGCTGGTCCGGCAGGCGCGCGTCCCAGCTGCGGCGGGTGGCGGCGAGGAAGACGTCCTCGAGCGACGGCTGGGTGCGGCCGAGCGAGCGCACGCGGTAGCCGGCGGCGGGCAGCGCCAGCAGCAGCTTCTCGCCGAGTTCCACCGCGGCATCGGTCATCACCGTGACGGCGCGGAAGCCCTCGGCGGCGGGCTCGGTCTGCGCCACGATGCGCCGCGAGGCGTCGACGGCGGCCCGCGGGCCGCCGAGGCCGGAGAGTTCGCCCGCGAGCTCCACGCGGTAGGTGGTCTGGCCGAAGATCTCGTGCCGCAGGTCGGCGGGCGAGCCCTGGGCGACGATGCGGCCGCCGTTGATGATGAGGAC
>CAYMSE010000324.1:0-9734 GCA_964392935.1 uncultured Oleiharenicola sp. | reverse complement strand
TAGCCGCGGGCGAGCGTCAGGGTCCGCATCTGGACGCCGGCGGCCGTCTCGATCCGCACGACCGCCCCGACGCCGAAGCGGTTGGAGCGCGTGCCGCGGAGATCCACCAGCAGGCGGTGGCCGGCCGGCGCGTCATTGCGGCAGACCGTGACCGGCCCGTCCATGCTGACGTAGACGAGATCGAGATCGCCGTCGCCGTCGAGGTCGCCGCACGCCGCGCCGAACGCGACACCGACCTGATCCAGCCCCCACGCGTGGCTCACGTCGGCGAACTGCAGGTCGCCGAGGTTGCGGAACGCCAGGTGTTGCTCCGCGAGCACCGGCGCGGCCTTCGCGATGCGGATGCGCTCCGCCATGCTTTCGCGCGCCATCATGCGCTGCGTCAGGTCCTGGCCGTGCAGCTCGCGCACCATGCCGTTGGCGAAGAACGCGTCGACGCGGCCGTCGTTGTCGAAGTCCTCCAGCCGCACCGACCAGGTCCAGTCGGTGGCGGCGAGCCCGGCCAGCTCGGCCGCCTCGAGCACGCGGCCCGCGCCGGTGCCGAGAAAGAGGGCGTTGCGCATGTACTGCGGGGCCGTGCCGGGGGTCTGGTCGGTGTCGGGCAGGCCGGCGCGCAGCTTCGCCATGCCGCGCTGGTCCTTTTCCCGCGTGGTCGCGGCCAAGTCCGCGACGAGCAGGTCGGGGTGGCCGGCGTTGTTGAGGTCGGCCGCGTCGGCCCCCATCGAGGAGTGCGGCGTGTGCGGCACGACCCAGCTGAGGACGTTGGTGAACGTGCCGTCGCCGTTGTTGCGGTAGAGCTGGTCCGGGTCCTTGAAATCGTTGTCGACGTACAGGTCGGGCCAGCCGTCCTCGTCGAAGTCCCACCAGGTCGCGGCGTGGCCCTGGGTGTCGCCGCTGATGCCCGCGCGGTCGGTGACCTCGGTGAACGTGCCACCGTTGTTGTGATAGAGGCGGTCCCGCTGGCCGTTGGGCCGCCGCTCCGCGTCGAGCACGTTAGTTTGCACGTACACGTCGAGCCACCCGTCGCGGTCGTAGTCGCAAAACGCCCCCATGCCGCTGGCATCCTCGAGCGCGAGCCCGCGCGCCGCCGCCTCCTCGGTGAAAGTGACGCCGGCCCCGGCCCCGTCGCCGCGGTTTATATAGAGCAGGTTGGGCGCGCCGAAGCGGCAGACGTACAGGTCGAGCCGGCCGTCGTTGTTCACGTCGACGAAGGCCGCGCCTTGTTTCCAGGCCCCGGTCGGGCCGGCGACCCCCGCGCGCTCGGTGACATCCTCGAACCGGAAATCGCCGAGATTGCGATACAGGTGGTTCGGCCCGGTCTTGCTGACGACGAAGATGTCCGGACGCCCGTCGCCATCGTAGTCGCCGATGGCCACGCCGCTGCCGATGGCGCCCAGGGAAAATTCGCGGTAATGCTGCCCCCACATCGCCGGGTCGTCGTAGTGGTTGATCGCGGCGATGCCGGTCTGCTCCGCGGACAGGAGGGTGAAGAGCGTGCCGCCGGACCCGGCCGATCGTGTCGCCAGCGGCCGGCTCGCCAGTGCCGGGACGTCCGCCCTCGCCTCAACCAGCGCCACCAGGCACACGGCGGCAGCCAAGGGACGCAGGGCGGCCGGAAGACCGGCGCGGACAGGGGGCAGGGACATCGGTGGCGGGGGAACGGGCGCCTTGTCTTGGGGACGCATTTTGCGGTTGGCCAGCCGAAGGTTTTGGCCGGCACACTAAACGTTAGAGTAACGCGTCCCTTGCCCCGCCCGGGGCCCGGTCGCTCAGTCGAATCCGGTCCGTTCACCCTGCCCCTCGCCAGATCCTCCCCGATCCGCGTCTTGTCCCGTACCACGTCCATTGTCCTGCTTGTTGTCGGTCTGCTTGCCGCCGCCGCGGGCGGCTGGGCCTGGCGCAACCACATCGTCCAGCAACGATGGTCGGCCGTGCGCCCGGCGCTGCCGGCCGCCGTGGGCGCCACCGCTCCGGGACTCGATGATCGGCTGGCGGCCTGCGCCGCGAGGTTCGCGCGCTGGCCGGCCGACCGCGACGCCCTCGCCGAATTCGCCCAGCTTTGCCACGCCAACGGCCTGCTCCCCGAGGCGGCGCAGGCGTACGCGGCGCTCGCGCAGCTCGAACCCGCCGTCGCCCGCTGGCCGCACCTGCACGCGCAGATCCTGGCCGGCTTCGGCCGGCTCGACGAGGCGCTGCCCCTGCTGCAGCGCGCCGCGGAGCTGTCGCCGCAGGAGCCGGTGCCCTGGCTCCGCCTGGGCGAGGCGCGCCTCAAGCACAACGAGCCGGCGGAAGCCGCCGCGGCCTTCGCGCGCATGCTGGCCCTGCACCGGCACGAGGCCCACGCGCTCTTCGGCCTCGCCCGCTGCGACCTGCAGCAGGGACGCCTGACCGCCGCGCGCGCCCGCCTCCAGGACGCGGTCGCCGCCGACCCGAAGTTCCCCGGCGCCCCGAGCCTGCTCGCCACCGTCTATGAACGCCTCGGCAATCCGGCCGCCGCCGAGGCGGCGCGGCGCAGCGTGAGCGGCGACGGCCGCTACACCGAGGTGCCCGATCCCTTCGCCGTCGACCTCACGCGCTACGGTCACAATCCCTATGCGCTGCTCGTCGCCGCTTCCGCGGAGGTTTCCGACGGCCGGGCCCGCGACGCCCTGCCGCTGCTCGCGCGGGCCCTGGCCCTCGACCCCCGCGACGCGCGCATCCACCGCCAGCTGGGCCGCGCCCGCGGCTGGCTGGGCGACACCGCGGGCGCCCGCGCCGCCTTCGAGCAGGCCGTCGCCCTCGCGCCCGCCGACGAGAAGATGCGCACCGAATTGCTCGCGCTCCTCCACCAGCTGCAGGACGAACCCGCCCTCGCGCGCACGATCGCCGACGGACTCGCCGCAACGCCCGGCAGCGCGGCGCTGCGCTTCGAGGCCGGGCTCCTGGCGGCCAAGGCCGGCCGCTTCGACGAGGCGATCGGACACTTCCGCTTCGCCACGGAGGCGCGGCCGGAGGAGTCGGCCGCCCCGTGCGAACTCGCCGCCGTCTACTTCGGCACGGACCGGCCCGAAGCCGGCCTCGCCGTGCTCGACGACCTCCTCCGCCGCCAGCCCGGTTGCCAGCGCGCCCTGACCATGCTGGCCCGCTACGGCCTCGCACACGCCGACGCCCGCACCGGCGACTGGCTGCGGCGCGCCCTCGCCGCCGGCGAACCCAGCCCCGCGCTCGCCGAGCTGCGCGCCGCCTACCAACGCCGCTACGGCAACATCCCATGAGCGACCCGGACCCGACCGCCGCCAAGCCCGCGGGCAGCCGCCCGACGTTGAAGGACGTCGCGCGCGAAACCGGCTACCACATCACCACCATCTCGCTCGCCCTGCGCGGCCACGCGAGCATCCCGCCGGAAACGCGCACGCGCATCGAGGCGGCGGCGCGCCGGCTCGGTTACCAGCGCAACCCCGTGTTTCACGCGCTGAGCCGCTTCCGCCAGCAGGGCCGCGTGCGCGCCCCCGCGCCGCGCATCGCGTACCTCGAGAACTTCGGCGCGGGCGCCGGCACGCCCCGGCTGCCCCACCTCCAGGTCATGTTCGAGGGCGCCCAGCGCCAGGCGGAGCTGCTCGGCTACCAGCTCGAGGTGCTGGCCGTCGGCGGCGACGACCACGACGCCCGCAGCCTGAGCCAGCACCTGCGCGACCACCACATCAGCGGCGTCGTGCTCGGGTCGTTCCAGCCGGGCTTCGCCGAGGTCGCGCTCAACTGGGACGACTACGCCGTCGCCAAGATCCAGTCCCGCCACACCGAGCCCAACTCGACCGTCGTGGCCAACGACCAGCTGCGCGAGGTGCGCATGGCCTTCCGCCACCTCGCCGCGCTCGGCTACCAGCGCATCGGCATGGCCGTCGGCCGCGCGGACGAGGACTCCAGCGGCCACCGCCACGCCGCCGGCTACCTCATGGAGATGGATTCCGTGCCTGCGGACCGCCATGTGCCGCCGCTCTTCTTCCCCTACAACACCGACGGCGAGATGCTCGGCGGCATGATCACGCGCTGGGTGAAGCGCCACCAGATCGACGCGGTGCTGTGCAACTGGATCAGCGTGCGCGAAATCATCGCGGCCGCCGGTCTCCGCGTGCCGCAGGATGTCGCCTGCGCCTGCCTCTGCCTCTGCGACCCCGCGCCGGCGGGCCTGGCCGGTGTGCGCCCGCACCTGCGCCTCGTCGGCGAGCGCGCCATCTCGATCGTCGTCACCCAGCTCAAGTCCGGCGTGCTCGGCCCGCCGGAAGTCCCCTCCTCGATCTATGTCCAAAGCACCTGGCAGGACGGTTCCTCCGCCCCCGCCCGCTCCGCCTGACGAGCCCGGCGCGCCGAAGCAATACCACACCCTCGCCGACATCGCGGCGAAGGCGAAGGTGCACGTGACCACGGTTTCGCTCGCGTTGCGCGACCACCCGAGCATCCCGCCCGCCACGCGCGCCCGCATCCGCGCCGTCGCCCGCGAATTCGGCTACCAGCGCGACCCGCTGCTCGACGCGCTCAACTTCCACCGCGCCCAGCGCCACCCGCAGGCGCGCCGCGCCAGCACCGCCTTCGTCGTCCACGCCGGCACCACGCGGCTGTTCAGCGGCAACCACTACCAGCCGCTCGTCTACGCCGGCGCCAAGGCCGCGGCCGAGGCGCACGGCCACTCGCTCGAGATCTTCGTCGTCGGCCAGGGCCACCTCGCGCCGGCCCGGCTCAACACCATCCTCACGGCGCGCGGCGTCACCGGCGTGCTGCTCTCGACCTTCGAGATCGACATCGGGCAGCTGGACCTCGACTGGAGCCAGTTCTGCGCGGTCAAGATCGAGTGCCTCCACCTCGCCCCCAACCTCGACGCCGTGTCCAACGACCAGCTCCAGGTCTCGCGCCTCGCCATGCGCCGCCTCCGCGCCCTCGGCTACCGCCGCATCGGCCTGGCCACGGCGCGCGAGGACCAGACGCGCCTCGCGGAGTCCTTCGGCATGGGCGTGCTCGTCGAGCAGGCCTCGTTGCCCGAGGGCGAGTGCGTGCCGCCCCTCATCTTCAGCCTGGCCGAGGTGCCGATGCTGCACCGCCTCATCCCGGAGTGGATCCGCGAGCACCAGGTGGACGTCATCATCTCCAACTGGAACGAGCTCTTCGACGTCTTCGCCACCGCCCACATCCGGCTGCCCGACGACGTCGCCTTCGCCTCGCTCGACGTGCCGCCGAGCATGCCGCACATCGCCGGCGTCGTGCAGAACCACCGGCTCGTCGGCCAGCGCGCGATGGAACAGCTCGCGATCATGACCGACGCCTACCAGCGCGGCGTGCCCGAGGCGCAGTCCATCACCTACATCCCCGGCTACTGGCAGGACGGCGTGACCGCCCCGCGGCGCCCGCGCCGCATCATCAGCACGCTCGAGGTGCTGTAGGGCGGTTCAGGAAGATCGCAGCCGCCATCCCATGTGGGTCGGGGTTCATCCCCGACCGTCGGGCGGAAAGCCCGACCGACAGGAGCGGCTACGAAATTCTTGAACCCGCCCGAGGAATCCGCCGCCACTCCGCGGGACGGAAATCTTGAAATCGGGAATCGAAAATCAGGAATCGTGAAATTCGATCCGTCGGGTCTGTCATTCTGAGCCGCGCGAAGAATCCAGGGCCGCGTGCGTGGTGTGCGAAGCTCGTGGATGCTTCTCCCGCGCCTGCGGGATCAGGATGACGTAAGCTGTAGGGGCGTCGCTCGACGACGCCCGCCGCCCCGCAAACCGGCGGCGACAACCCGGAAACTCTCTACCGTTAGAGTGACTACTCTACCGATTGAGGGCTCGGCGCTTTTGCCGGGCTTCGCGCGATGAACCGGAATGGCGGAGAACCCCGAGGGCGCCGCCACGGCCTCCTCTGTCCAGCCTGCTTTGCCCCCAGGTGCCTCCCGGCATCCAGCAAAACCCAAACCAAAAATGAACCCAGTACTGCAGACCCGCCAGCCCACGGGCCGATTCCGACTCCTCGGATCGGCTCTCTGTGCCGTGCTCGCACTGTCCGGCAGCCTCCGCGCCCAAAACGCGGCGGCCCCGGCCACCGACGAAGAGGTCGTGAAGCTCAGCCCCTTCACGGTCTCGACCGCCCGCGACTACGGCTACCGCGCCGCGAACTCCGTCGCCGCCACCCGCACCAACACGCCGATCAAGGACGTCCCGCTGAACATCCAGGTGTTCACGCAGGAACTGTTCGACGACCTGCGCATGACCAACCAGGTCGACATCGAGCGCTACAACGCCTCGATGGTGAACGGCGGCGCCGACTCCTTCTCGGACAACCCGATCCAGCAGGCCTACAATCAGTTTCTGTTCCGCGGATTCCGGCAGAACTGGGGCATCCGCGACGGCATTCGTGAGTACGATCCCGTCTCGGCGGCCGGCCTCGCCCGCGTGGAAATCATCAAGGGCCCCGCGGCCGCGCTCTACGGCCTCGCCTATCCCGGCGGCATCATGCAGGCCATCACCAAGCAGGTGGACTTCAGCCACAGCTTCGGCTCCGTTCGCCTCACCGCCCAGACCGAGGGCGAGCTGAGCAGCATGGTCGACGCGAACGTGACCGGCAAGGTCGGCGAGGGTCGCCTCGGCGTCCGCGTGACCGGCGAATACACCAAGTCCAAGGACCAGCGCGCGCACTCCGAGGGCAAGGTGCAGTACTACCAGGTGCAGACCGCCTGGCAGCCGCTGCCCAACTCCACGATCAAGCTCCTCCTCGAGAAGGGCTATCGCGAGAAGCCCAACGGCCTGAACGTCTATGCGTTCCAGCGCGGCGATTCCTCCAGCCCGCAGTCGTCCGTCCCGCTCCCGGTGCTCCGCCCGGACATCTCGTGGGACTGGAACTGGTCCGACGGCAAGAACATGCGCTCGCTCGACACCAAGCTCTACCGCGCGACCTTCGAGCAGACCGTCGGCGACAACTTCTCCGTCACGGCCTACATGCAGTACGCCGCCCGCCAGCAGATCGACGGCAACGGCTGGGACGCCCAGGGCTCCAGCGGCGCCGACAGCTGGGAAGTCGGCGGCAGCGGCTGGGTGACGCAGGGCGGCACCGACCGCATCGAGATGGGTTACAGCTACCGTGACTGGAGCAACCAGATGCACGGCTACGGCGCCACCGCCGTCTACAAGCTCGATGCCGGCCCGACCAAGAACACGTTCACCTTCGGCACCAACGTCTGGGCGGAGAAATTCGTCTCCCGCCAGTCGCAGTCGGCCGAGGTGCACATCCTGCCGTTCCAATCCGGCATCGATGTCGGCTCGTACCTGCCCGCCTTCGCCCCCACCGACCTCCACCCGGTCTACACCGGCAACGGCTACACGCACGAGAACAACTCCAACGACTACTACTTCGCCGCGTGGCAGATGGCCGCGCTCGACGGCAAGCTGAAGACCAACCTCGGCATCAACCGCACCAACATCAAGCTGGTGCAGTGGGCCAACGGCAGCGCCGCGACCACCAACCTGGCGAAGGCCTCCAAGAACTCGCCGCTGTTCGGCGCGATGTACGACATCACGAAGGAAATCTCCGTGTTCGCCGTGCACTCGACCTCGCTGTTCCCGGATTCGGGCAAGGACAGCCGCGGCGCGCAGTTCTCCCCCGTCGTCGGCAAGGGCGACGAGGCCGGCTTCAAGCTCACGACCGAGGACGGCAAGTGGAGCGGCACGGTCAGCATCTACAAGATCAAGCAGACCGGCGGTTCGCAGAACGACCCGAACAAGGCCAACGTCAACACCGACATCTACGACCAGCTCACCGCCCAGGGCAAAATCGCGGAGCGCGACCAGCGCTTCCCCTCGCGCCCGATCGGCGACCTGATCCAGGCCGGCGAGCAGGAGTCGAAGGGCTTCGACATCGACATCAACTACCAGCCGACGCGCAACTGGGCCTTCCTGTTCAGCTACGCGAACAACAAGCAGGAGGTCACCAAGGACCTGCTGATCAGCGGCTCGACCGTCGGCCAGTCGACCCCCGGGCACGTGAAGCAGCAGTTCTCCTTCCTGAGCAAATACACGTTCACGGATGGTGAGCTGAAGGGCCTTTCACTCGGCCTCGGCCTGCAGAAGGCCGGCAAGGCGCTGCAGGACTACAGCGGCCCGGGCGGCACCGCCCGGTACAACCCCGACACGTTCTACGCCGAAGCCTTCGCGATCTACCGCTTCAAGCTCGGCGGCTACAACCAGTCGGTGCAGCTGAACGCCAAGAACCTCACGACGCAGGGTGAATACGCGGGCTGGAAGCCGGTCGCCGGCCAGACTGCCACCGAGCGCTACGAGGTTCCCTCCGACGCGCGCTTTGCCCTCACCTGGGGTCTCGACTTCTGAGTCGGTTCAACCGGTGAAATTCCCCCGGAGGGCGGCCCAGGCCGCCCTCCTTTTTTTGCGCCCGCCGGCCGCCACCTCGTGGACGCTCCTTCCGCCCCTCACCTTAGCGCAATTTCCCCGCAAGCAACGCGCCGTCTCCTCATACCACAGAGTCTACCCCCTACGGTTTCCTCCGCCCAAAGCCGGAATCATTGTCCGTCAAATCAGGGCAACCTCAGTTCGTGTGCCAGTTCGGTCGCACGCACTTGACTGAACCATCCGAGATTTTTGTGGGCACGCGCGGCGGGGGTTTGCACAGTGTCGCGCCATGCCCCTGACCTCGTCCTCCCGCGCCCGCCTGCAGGCGTCGCTTGCCGTTGTCGGCACGCTGGCGATCTGGGGGTGGCGCGGCGGCCAGGTGCCCGCGGCCCTGGCCGGCGTCGCCGCCGCGCTCGCGCTGATCGCGTGGGTCTCGCCGCCGCACTACGCGCCGATCCAGCGCGGTCTCGACCGCGTCGTTCACGGCGTCCTGGCCGCGCTCACGTGGGTGCTGCTCGCGTTCGTGTACTTCCTCGTCTTCACGCCGCTGCGGTTCTTCCGCGACCTCACCGGCCGCGACCCGCTCCAGCGGAAATCCGACCCGGCTCGCGCGAGCTACCTCGCGCCACTGCCGCCGGGCCCGAGCCGCTTCGACCGGCAGTTCTGATGCGCCTGCTGGGAATCAGCGCCTACTACCACGACTCCGCCGCGGTGCTGCTGGAGGATGGCGCGATCGTCGCCGCGGTGCAGGAGGAGCGCTTCAGCCGGCTCAAGCACGACTCGTCGTTCCCGCGCCAGGCGGTCGCCTGGTGCCTGCGGCAGTCGTCGGGCCCGCTCGACGCCGTCGTCTACTACGAGAAGCCGCTGCTGAAGTTCGAGCGCATCCTCGCCACCGCCGCCGCCGTCGCCCCCCGGGGCTTCCGTGCCTTCGCCGCCGCCATCCCCGACTGGGTGCGCGCCAAGCTCTGGCTGCCGGGCGTGATCGAGGATGAACTCGCCGCGCTGGGCTGCCCGCCCGTGCCGGTGCATTTCAGCGGCCACCACGAAGCCCACGCCGCCAGCGCATTCTTCCCGTCACCGTTCGCGCGCGCCGCCATCCTCACCCTCGACGGCGTCGGCGAGTGGACGACGACGGCGCTCGGCCGCGGCCGCGACAATCATCTCGAGCTGCTGCAGGAGCAGCGCTTCCCCCACTCGCTCGGCCTGCTCTACTCGGCGTTCACCCACCACTGCGGCTTCCGCGTCAACTCCGGCGAGTACAAGCTCATGGGTCTCGCACCCTACGGCACGCCGCGCTTCGCGGACGTCATCCACCGCGAGCTGCTCGACTTCAAGGCCGACGGCTCGTTCCGCCTCCGGCTCGACGCCTTTGGCTTCCTC
>CAYMSE010000323.1:0-2603 GCA_964392935.1 uncultured Oleiharenicola sp. | reverse complement strand
TTTTGGAAGAAGAGATTGTTCGGAATCTGCATCACGCAGCCGTCGCCGCAGTCGAGCGTGGTGTAGAGGAAGTTGATATCGCGGACGACGCCGCGGACGGGTTCGCCCGCGAATTCCAGTTCGTCGCCGATCGCAAACGGCCGGAACAGCAGGATCAGCACGGTGCACAGGGTGTTGCTGAGCACGCTCCAGACGGCGACGAAGCCGATCGCGACCATCGCGAGCACGGTGGAGAAGATGCCCCACAGGCCGCCGAGATTGAAGCCAAAGATGCCGAGGAGAACGACGACCGTGGCAAGGAAGAGCACCCAGCCGAAGACCTTGCGGATCGGGCCGAGGTCCTCGTCGCGCAGGCGGGTTTTGCGCGCGATGAGCCGCAGGCCGCGTCCGATCAGGATTTGGAGGAGGACAGCGCCGAGCACCACCATGATGGCGGCGGGCAGGGAGGCGAGAATCTGCGGGAGGATGGATTTGAGTTCGGAGAGATCGATATCAGGCATGACAAACGATGATGCGGGTTGATGGATTCTGGCTGCGCGACGGCGCGGCTCAGTGCGAGGATTTGCGCGGCACGATTTCGAGCTCGTGGCACGCGCTGATGAACGAGGCGGCGGACCAGGCCTGGAAGGCCTTGCCCATCGGGCGACCGGTGGTGCCGTGGGCCCACTCGTTGAACTCCCACTCCTGGTCGCGGCCGAGCTGGTTGACCTGCGCGAGGCGGACGAGTTCGCGGCAGGCGACCTCGCGGAAGCCGAGCCGGTGGAGGAAACGCACCCACATGCCGCCGATGAACGGCCAGATGCCGCCGTTGTGGTAGTGGTGCGGGAGGTTGAGCAGGTTGACCGTGTAGTAGGCCTTCCAGTCGGGATCGCCAGCCTGCACGACGGGATAGAGGTTCGCCACGGGCCAGGGCTGGTTGACGCCCACGCCCCACATGAAGCGGAAGGCGGTGCGCGCCCGGTCCACGTCGAGCAGGTTCATGAGGAAGGCGAGGATGTTGGCGTAGGTGTCGCAGCGCCAGTTGTACGAGAACGGCGTGATCTCGGCCAGAAGGTACTGGGCGTCGCCCAGGCCTGCCTGGCGGTGGGCGAAGCGGTTTTGCACCGCCGCCGGCGCCGGGTCGCCCGGCCGCGTCGTCGGCCAAAAAAGGTCGAGCACCCGGCTCCGGATGCGTTGTGAGGCGCGCAGGTAGTCGGCGGCGCGCTCGAACTGCCCCATGAGCTCGAGGATACGGCCGTAACAGACGTTGGCGCGGAACCAGAGCACCTCATCGTAGAGCACGTTGTAGCTGCGGCCGAACAGGTCGGTCCAGTCGCCCGCCTCGGGGATCTCCAGCAGGCCGTCGTTGTTCGAGTCCTGCGCGCCCAGCCAGTGCATGACGGTCTGCAGGCGGTCCGCATGGCGGTAGAGCAGCGAGAGGTCCCCGGTGCGGTAGGCGAAATTGTAGATCGCGATGACCAGCCACAGTCCGCTGTCGATGGAGGCGATGTTGCCGACGCCCGAATAGTCCGGCTCGCCGGTGTCGAGGCGGACGTTGGCGGGGATCTGTCCGGCGGGGCTGGCCGCATTGAGGAGCGTCTCCAGGGTGGCACGTGAACAGGCCCGGAGATCCTCGTCCTCGAGGTTGAGCGTGTTCCAGACGGTGATGGCTCCATCCCGGGCCCAGACGCTGCGGTAGTTGGCGTCGGTGCCCGTCACGGAGTTGTCGCGGAGCGAGCAGGCCGAGTAGCCGAGGGGGGTGACGTTGCGGCGCAGCGCGGCCACCGCCTGCTCGTAGGCGGTGGCGAGGAACGTGCGTTCCTTGTCGGTGAGCGAACCGAGCTTCGTGCCGGTGAAAAGCATGCGGAAGCCCGGGTCCATGTCCGCCCGCTTCTGCCGCGTCCGTTCCTTGGTGGGTATGACGCAGATCACGCCGAAGTGGCAGAGGCCGTCGAGCACGCCGTCCGCGAGGATCTGGCGCGAGCTGTAGGTCGGCACCTCGACGGTCGCCTCGTAGAGCTCGGGCAGCGTGTTTTCCATGACGATGCCCCGCACGCCCGGCAGGCGGAACATGCTGGCGTCGTTGCCCGTGTCACCGGCGACAAGGACGGTGTCAAGCGGCACGCCGAGCCGCGCGCAGAGCCAGCGGAGCGCGCCGCCCTTGGTGGCGTGGCTCGGCAGGAGATCGAGGTCGCGGCCGCTGGAATAGACAATCTTCACCTGCAAACCGGCGTCGGCCAGCCGCTGCCGGAGTTCGCGGATTGCGCCCGGCGAGGCGCGGTCGAGAAACCAGCTGGACTTGAATTCGTGCTGAAACTCCGGCGGCTGGGGCCGCGTGCCGGGATACGCCGCCGCAATCTCTCGCACGCGCGCGAGGTCCCAGCCGGCCGAAAGATGCGCGCGAAACTCGTCGAGGTTCCGGCCGGCCCGCACGTCGTGGATTTCCGCGCCGACGCCGCCGACGTAGTAGTCGGCCGCGGGGAGCGTGCCGTCGTCGACGAAGCGCCGCAGGTCGTCCACGAGGCGGCCGCTGTTGTACACAAGGAGCGGCCGGGCCTCGGGCGAGAGCGACTCCCACGCGGCCTTGAAGCGGGCGGTGGACTCGGGGTTGCCGAACAGCGTGC
>CAYMSE010000322.1:0-7319 GCA_964392935.1 uncultured Oleiharenicola sp. | reverse complement strand
TTTCCATGCCGTTGGTCGAGAAGGCGGCGACCTTGGCGTCCAGGGTCCAGAAGAGCCCGGCCACCACGAGGGCGGGGGTCGCGTGCAGCAGCGGAGCGGCCAGCCACCAGGCGGTGCCGAGCGCGACGCAGGCCAGGACACGGAACGCGTTGAGCACGACGATCGGGTCGTCCGTGCGGACGAGGCCGGCCAGGCCGGCGGGCAGCAGTGTGCCGAGCGGCGAGGTGAAGGCGTGCACCCGCCGCCCGGCCTCGAAGACCAGCCCGTGGCCGTGGAGGAGATTCAGGCTGCAGCGATAAGTGATGAAGAAGTCCTCCCAAATGTTGCCCGTAAACGCGGCGAAAACGGCTGGGACGGCCACCACCAGCACCCAGCCGGCCCAGCGGATCCGGGTCGCCGGGGGTTCGAGGGGAGGAGCGGACGGGCGCGGCGTCACGAGTCAGCCGGGACGAAGAGTTGTCCGTTCACTGGCCGGGCCGCTCGGACAGCCCGGTGTCATGCTCCGGCAGCGGGGGATTCGACGGATGGAAATCCGCCGGCAGGTTGATCGACACGACGCGGCTGATGCGGGCGAGCTTCGTGCCGAAGCGGCGCTCCGCGATGAGCTCGAGCTGGAACCAATCCGGCAGCTTCTCCTCGGGCACCAGTTCATATTGTCCCTCGACGGATGTCGGCCGCGAACTTTGCGTGACCAAGATCTCGCTGAAGTCGGGCCCGTGAAGCTGGTCCGCGATCCGGTCCGCGACCGCGCGGGCGCGTTCGAGGAGGATGGCGGGGGTGCGGTCGATCATCCACGGCAGGGTCGACTTGTTGGAGAGGATCAGCTTCGTGCCCGGGCGCGCGGCGACCACGCGGCGTTCCCACTCGATCTCGTCGGTGCCGAGGTGGGAATAGAAGTGGTAGGATTGCTTGGGCGACGACACGGCGATCGTGAATGCCCCCGTGGCCGCCAGGAGCACGAGGCTCGCGGGCAGGCGGCGGTCCGCCCAAGCGGCGGCGGCCACGACGAGGATCGCCAGCAAGGCGCAAAACGGCAGCGCGAAGCGCGAGGCCATCGGGTCGTTGAGTGCGGACCAGTAGTAGAACATCACGAGGACGAGGGCGGCGAGGATGCCGGCGCCGAACAGCAGTAGGCTGAGGCGGAGCGGATGGAACTCCCCCAGCGTCCGCCGCTCGCGCACCGCGCGCACCAGCAGCAGGACGACGGCGAGCGCGCCCAGCAGGGCGAGGAATCGCGAGTTGGCGTAGGCGAGGCCCTCCGCCGTGAAGAACGTCCACGCCGCCTGCAGGTTGCCCGCGAGGTAGGTCGTGCTGAAGCGCGTCGTCTGGTCGCCGTGCAGCTCCCACATGACCGGGCTGTTGGAGATCACCTTCTGTTGCAGCGCCACGGGCAGCAGCAGCCAGGGCGCGAGCATCGCGGGCCAGGAAAGGACCACCCGGCGGGCGCGCCACCAGCCGGCGAGAATCGCCGCGGCGGCGGGCGCCACGTAGAGGGCCGACTCGTAGCGGGATTGCACCAGCAGGACCACGCCGAGCACGAAGGCTGACAGGCGCCGCTCGTCCGGCTGCTGCAGCCACGCCGCCGCGAGCACGATCACCACCAGCAGCATCGTCAGGTTGAGCAGCTCCATGCCGGCCCCCGAGGCGTTCTGGGCGAGCAGCGGCAACGAGCCCAGCAGCGCCACCAGGAGGAGCCCGCCCCGCCAGCCGTTCAGCCAGCGGCCGAGCGCGTAGCCGACCGCCAGGACGATCGCGAAGAGAACCGCGTTCACCGCAAACACGTTGGCCGGCCGGTAGCCCGTCAGGTCGTGCGCGAGGGAGACGAGGAAGGGGAAGAACACCGGGCGCTTGTCCACGTAGCTGTCGAGCGACACGAACACGCCGGCGAGATCGTAGCCGCGCACGATGGCGGAGTTGTCCCGGAAGAAATGCAGGTTGTAGGCGGTCGACTGCAGCACGAACTCGTCGTACAGGATCTTGCTGCGGAACGTCTCGTGCGTCAGCGCCACCAGCAGGAACAGCGCGACGCTGCCGCCCGCCGCCAGCCACTCGCGCCGGGAGGCTGGCCGGAGCGGCACCCAGAGGTCGCGGCTCCGCCACAGGCAGCCCAGCCACAGGACGAAGCTGGCGAGGATGAGGTAGTAGCCGCCCTGGCGCAGGATCAGGCGCGAGGCGTCGACCGAGAACTGCAGGAACCCGCAGTACGCCGCCCCCAGGGCCAGCACGGCGAAGAGCGCGAGGCGGAGCGGCGCGCGCAGCGCCGGGGGCGAAACGGTGGAGACGGTCGCGCTCACGCGGGGCTCAGGGCAGGCGCTTCACCATGTTGTCGAAATACTCCTGCCGCACCTTGTCGCGCTGCTCGGGCGTCAGCTTCTCCAGCGGGGCCGCGGCGCGCAGCGGCGGGGTCGTGGGTCCGTCCTTGATGGCGACGATGCGACTGATCCGGCTGACGGTGAGCGGGGTGAAGCGCCGCTCCCAGACGGTTGCAAGTTCGTAGTCGGGACCGAGGTCGTCATCCTTCTGCACGATCAACCGGCCCGTGTCCGGATCCACGTTGTACCGCTGGAAGACGTAGAAGTGGGTGAAGGTGTGGTTCCGGAAATTGAACAGGATCCGTTCCTTGTGCTGGAGCGCCTGGAGGACGGGCGTGCCCGACACGAGGTGCGTGATCCAGATGATGGCGTTGTTGTCGATGAACAGGTAGTCGCGCTCGGGGTGCGCCGCGATGAACTCGCGCCGCCACTCCATCTCCCGGCCGACGTAGTAGTCGAGCGAGTAGTCGTGGCGCGACATCGAGGGCAGCGAATAGGCCATCAGGCCGACGCCGGTGACGCCCATGAGCGCGCGCCAGATCCACCACGGGCGCGGGAAGAGCTCGGCCACGGCCGTGGCGACCGCCAGGGCCAGCCAGAGGTTGAGCGGCAGGCTGAGCCGGCGGATCACCGGGTCGTCGAACCGGCCCCAGAAGTAGGCCAGCATCAGCAGCGAGTGGGCGGCGAACCCGAGCGTGAAGAACGCCTGCGCGGCCCGCAGCCCCGTGGCCTCCCGGAGGCGCGCCAGGATCTTGATCGCGGCCAGCAGGGCGAACAGCAGGGCCAGCCAGCCGAGCGCGGACAACACCAGCGAGTTCGACTGCTCGCCCGTGGTGTCGAAGAAGAAATTGAGCCAGTGGCTGAAGTTGCCGGGCGCGTAGGCCAGCGAGAACGGCTTGTCGAATCCCGGCTGGCTCGCCAGTTCCCACGAAGATTCGCGGGCGCTGAAGATCTTCTGGTGGAGGGCCGCGGGCACGAACAGCAGCGGAAAGAACGCCGTGTCCCACGACAGCACCGGCCGGTTCTCGCGCCACCACGCCCAGAGGATCAGCAGGCCGACCGGCAACAGGAACAGGACGGATTCATAGCGCGTCTGCGCCAGCAGGGCGGCGGACAGCAGCAGCGCGCGCTGGCTGGTGACGTCGCGCCGCTCGGCGTAACGCAGCGCCAGCAGGTAGGTGGCGAGAATCATCACCAGGTTCAGCAACTCGAAGCCGCCGCCCGTCGCGTTCTGGGCCAGCAAGGGCAGGCTCGTGAGCAGCAGCACGACCAACACCGCCGCCTCGCGGTGCACGAGCCGGCGCACGACGACGTACGCGAGCGCCAGGAGGACGAACGTGAGCGCGGTGTTGAGCACGAAGACATTCTCCGGACGGTAGCCCGTGAGGTCGTGCAGCACCGAGACGAGGAACGGCTGGAACAAGGGGCGCTTGTCGAGCTGGCCGTCGATCAGCTGGAAGGCACCCTGCAGGTCGTGGCCGCGAACCGCGACGAGCGGGTGCTTGTCGAAATGCATGCCCATCGACGTCCCGAGGAGCATCATCTCATCCATCAGGATCTTGAACCCGTAGTTCTCGTGGATGAGGAGGACGACGCCGCACCCGAGGATGAGCAGCGGGATCTTCCAGCCGTCCGCGAGCAGCTGTTGCGGCCGCCATGCCACGTCGCGGGCGGCCCGCCAGAGCGACCAGACGAACCACGCGAAGGTCCCGAACATGGCCCAGTAACCGCCGACGGTCATGAGTTGCAGCGCGGCCGCCGGCGGGAACGCGACGAACCCGAGCACCACGGCGAGCAGCGCGACGGCAAGGAGCAGGATGAGACGGCGGTCGTGACGAACGAACGAGAGGATTTGCATACGGGGCGGCGGGGCGGGCGGAATGGTTCAAACCGGTAATCGCGCGGAGAACAACCTCCGCTTTCCGGCCGCAGGCGGGGCAAAAAAAAAGCCGCCCCGAAGGGCGGCTTGGCAAATCGAGACGCCGGGTTACGGCGAGTAGGTGATCGTGCGGAGACCGGCGACACCCGAGATCGTGATGGTCACGCCCTGGGTGAACTGCGTCGGGTAGGTCTCGCCCGCGACCGTGTTCAGCGCCTTCACGTAGTTCGTGGCGCCGATCAGGTTGGAGCTGCCAACGCTCGAGCCACCGTATTCCAGGTAGTACTGGTCGGCGGCAGCGGAGAGCTGACGGGCATTGTTGAGCACCGCTTTGTCCTGGGAGGCCTGACGGACCTTCTGGAAGGCGGGAATAGCCATCGCGGCCAGAAGGCCGATGATGACCACGACGATCATGATTTCAACGAGCGTGAAACCTTTGTTGGAACGCGTATTCATTTTATGTGGGTTATAGTATGATGAACGTGCCCACGAATTCGTGAGCGATTTGCATTAAGAAACTTTCTTCGGATACGACAAGGCTTTTTTCTGCGAAGAATTAGTAAAGGGTCTATCTGCTCAAGATCGGCACACTTCCGCCGCGCATTGCAAGACGTTCGGAATCAGAGGCAAACAACCGGAACTACTTCAGCAGTTTCGACAGCGGAATCGTGGAAGCGTCCTTCCACAGCGCTTCCATGCGGTACTTGTCACGATTCTCCGTGGTGAAAAGGTGAACCATCACGTCGAAGGCATCGACCACGGTCCAGCCACTGCCCTTCTCCGAATCCATGCCGAGAATCCGCACCTTTTCGGCGTCGATGACCTTCTCCAACTCGACGCGCAAGGCGCGCAGATGGGGTTCGGAGTTGCCGTTGGCCAGCACCAGGAAATCGGTGATGCTGGACTGCCGGCTGACATCGAGCACGCAGAGGTTCTCGGCCTTCTTGGCATCCAGCGCCTGCACGATCAGCTTGAGGAGCTTCTGGGTCGGATTGGTCTTCCGCGGAACCGGCTTCTTCACGGCCTTGCGCTTGGGAGTGGTCATGGTTTTCACCGATAGAGTTTCCGGCTCTCGATATACGCGATAACTTTCTGCGGACAAAAATAGTGCAGGGACAGGCCGGCCCGCACCCGCTGGCGAAGCTCGCTGGAGCTGATTTCAATGAGATGCCCGTCGCAACGGTGCAGCCGCAATCCGGGCACGTCGGTGTGGGGCTTCGACGGGTGGCGTGGGCGCTCGAGGAAGATGAACTCCACGAGGCGCGCCAGTTCCTCGATATCCTTCCACTTGTGCAGCAGCGGGAGCTGGTCGCCGCCGATGATCCAATAGAGCTCGTCGTGCGGGAACTGCGTGCGGAAATGCCGGACCGAGTCGACGGTGTAGCTGACGCCGCCCTTGCGCAGCTCATAGTCGGCGATCTCCAGCCGCCGGTCCCATTCACAGGCGGCGCGGAGCATCTCGAGCCGGTCCTCCGTGCTCGACTGCACGTCGTTCGGCTTGAGCGGCGCCTGGGCCGCGGGCACGAGGAACAGCCGGTCGAACTTGTACTGTTCGTAGACGTCCTGCGCCGCGATCAGATGGCCGAAATGAACCGGGTCGAAACTGCCGCCGAGAAAGCCGATCTTCATGCGCGGACACGGGCCGAACCGCGTTGGAACGGTCGGAAAAGGTGCAGGGTCGCGAACGCGCTTGCCACGCAACCCACTTCATACCTCAATTCCAGCCGGGCAATCCCAAACCTCGCCCGGGTGGCGGAATGGCAGACGCTGGGGACTTAAAATCCCCTGGCCGCAAGGCCGTGTGGGTTCGATCCCCACCCCGGGCACCATGACGTGACTGCCGCCGTCGCCCCCGCGCCTCGGGGATTTTCCTTTCCTCGGGTAACGGTTTTCGCGATAGGCCTTGGCATGGGTGTCACCATCCGCGACGTGGCCGCCCGGGCCAAGGTCTCCATCGCCACCGTATCGAAGTGCCTGCGGCACCGACCGGGAATTTCGCCGGCCACGCGCGATCGGGTCCTCCGCATCGCCGAGCAGATGGGTTACCGGCCGCACCCGTTTGTGTCCGCCTTGATGCAATCGCGCCGGCGCAAGCAGCCCTCCGCGGCGCAGCGGCCGACGCTCGCCTACGTGACGGCGTTTCAAACCCCCGACGGCTGGACGAAAACCCCGTCGCCGCTGCTGCGGCTGCTGTTCGCGGGCGCGAGCGGCGGGGCCGAAGCCCGCGGCTACAAGCTTCTGCCTTTCTGGCTCTACCGCGACGGCATGAGCAACCACCGCTTCAGCGAGATGCTGCGCGCGCGCGGCGTGCGCGGGGTCTTCCTGACGCCCCTGCCGCGGCTCGGCATGCAGATCGACCTGCACTGGGACTACTTCGCCGTCGTCGCCCACGGCCTGAGCATTGCCCACCCGGTGTTTCACCGCACTTCGAACGACCACTACCAGTCGATGATGCTCGCCCTGCGCGAATGCCACCGCCATGGCTACCGCCGTCCCGGCTTCGTGATGGACGGCCCGCTCTGCCAGCGCCTTGAACACCGGTGGGAGGCGGCCTTCCAGATCGAGCGCGAAAAGCTCGGCATGGATGCCGGCGTGCCGTCGTTGTTGTATCGCAGCTGGGACGCCGGCGAAGTCTACCGGTGGATCCGGCGGGAAAAACCGGACGTGATGATCTCGCTCTTCCAGGAGGACCAGCTCCGGCAGTTGGCCGAGCGCGGCCTCCGGACGCCAGCGGAACTCGGTGCGGTGAGCCTGTCGGTCCATGATCCGCAGAGCCGGATCACCGGCATCCACCAGAACGCCCAGCTGATCGGGCGCGTGGCGGTCGACCGCCTCATCGACCTCGTGGAACGGAACGAAACCGGCGTTCCCGCGGATCCCATCACGCTCACGATCGAGGGCAAATGGCACCCCGGGCACACCCTGCCATTCCGCCCCGGGGACGAACGGGCGGGCCACCACGTCATTTGACGGCGAGCCCCGTTTCGTCCCGCCGGTCCCAAACCGTCAGCCCGGCGAGGTCGCGGGGCGGCGTCCGCACGGCCAGCGAGACGAGGTAGCCCGTCGCCATGCACGTTGCGACCGCGACGAAACCGTGGAAGAACGGGTTCACCTGCGTGCAGGCCTGG
>CAYMSE010000321.1:0-2807 GCA_964392935.1 uncultured Oleiharenicola sp. | reverse complement strand
GCCAACCTCCTCGGCCTTCTGGTCGGCCTCTCGGGCCTCGCCGGCATGCTGCCCGAATTCCTGTCGTTCGAGGGCGGCTGGGAGCGCATGGTCTGGGGCTGGATCGCCGGCCCCGGGGAATCGGCGGCGCTGCCCGCGCGGGCCGGCCTGACCAACAGCGCGATCCTCCTGCTGACCGGCCTCAGCCTCCTCCAGTTCGAGCCCCGCCGGCGCGAATGGCTCGGGCCCGCCTCGGTCTTCGGCGCCGTGCTGCTCGTGCTCTCGTTCTTTGGCCTGCTCACGCGCCTGCTCGTGCCCGCCCACGCGGCGCCGGGCATCTCCGGGCTGGGCGCCATCGCCGGCCTGCTGCTCGGCGTCGCCCTGGTCTCGGGCCGCTTCGAATCGGGTTTCCGCGAACTGCTCGGCGCCGACAACGCCACCAGCCTCATCGGCCGCCGCCTCCTCGCCGTCGCGGTCGTCCTCGGCCCCACCCTCTACGCCCTGCAGCTCACCAGCGACCCGGTGGCCTCCCGCGCCGGCTTCGAGCAGCTCGCGCTGGCCACGGTCACCCTCACCTTCGTGCTCGTCGCCGTGCTCGTCTTCTCGCTGCGCCAGCTGCAGCGCATCGACCACGCCAAGCACCGCGCCGAGGACGAGCGCGACCGCCTGCTGCAGCGCGTCCAGCAGCAGGCCGCCCACCTCCAGCAGGAGGTCGCCACCCGCACCAACGAGCTCAAGCAGCTCTACGAGCGCCACCGCCTCGCGCTGCGCAGCTCGGGCTACGGCGTGTGGGACTGGGACGTCCTCAACGGGGAGCAGATCTGGGACGCCGCGCTGCTGGAGATCTTCGGCCTCACGCCGGCGACGTTCAGCGGCAAGGATGCCGACTGGCTCAAGCGCATCCACCCCGAGGATCTCCCGCGGGTGCAGCAGATCGACTGGAGCGCGCTGGCGCCCGACGACAACCTGGTCTTCGAGTACCGCATCGTCCATCCCGACGGCACCGTGCGCCACCTGCGCGCGCAGGGCCAGCCGCAGTTCACCGACCAGGGCCGCCTCGTGCGCGTCGTCGGCCTCGTGCGCGACGAGACCCTGGAGAAGGAGCGCGAGGTCGAGCTCTCCAGCCTCAGCGAGCGGCTGCAGTTCGTCGTCTCCTCGGCCGGCTACGGCGTGTGGGAATACGACTTCAAGGCGGACCGCCTCATCTGGGACGACTACCTGCTGAAGCTGCACGGCCTGCAGCGCGCCGAGGCGCAGGGCGGCATCGAGACCTGGCGCCAGCGCGTGCATCCCGACGACTGGCCCGATGTCCAGCACCACCTCAACGAGGTCATCGCCGGGCGCCGCAACCAGTTCGAGCCCGAGTACCGGATCATCCTGCCCGACGGCACCACCCGGTCCATGCAGATGCGCAGCTATCTCATCCGCCAGGCCGACGGCAGCCCGGTGCGGCTGGTCGGCCTCAACCGCGACGTCACCACCGCGCGCGAGCTGCGCGAGCAGCTCCGCATCTCCGAGGAGCGCTGGCGCCTCGTCGTGGGGAGCAACAACGACGCCGTCTGGGACTGGGACATCGTGCGCAACCACGTGTACCGCGACCAGCGCTACGCCGACATGCTGGGGCTGCGGCCCGGCGAGGTGCCGGTGGCCGCCAACGAGTGGGGCACGCGCGTGCACCCCGACGACCGCGCGCACGCGGACGCGGCGCTGCAGCAGCACCTCGACGGCAACTCCCCCTACTACCAGTGCGAGTACCGCATGCGGCACCAGGACGGGCACTGGGTCTGGATGCTCGACCGCGGCAAGGTCGTGGCCCGCGACAACCACGGCGCGCCGCTGCGCATGGTCGGCACGCAGACCGACGTCACCACGCGCAAGACGCTCGAGGAAAAACTGCGCCACAACGAGCAGCTCTCGCTCCAGCTCAACCGCCTCGCCCAGATCGGCGCGTGGGAGGAGGATGTCGCCACCGGCCGCATCACGTGGGCACCCGAGGTGTACCGCATCCACGAGGTCGAGCTCGGCTTCGTGCCGACCCGCGCCGGCATCGAGGGCTTCTACCCGCCCGAGTCCCGGGCGGTCCTCGACGAGGCCTACGCCCGCGCCCGCCAGGACGGCACGCCGTTCGTCCTCGAGCTCCCGTGCAAGTCCGCCCGCGGCAGCGCCCTGTGGGTGCGCAGCCTCGGCCGGGCCGAGCTGGAGCACGGCAAGGTCACCCGGCTCTTCGGCGGTTTCCAGGACATCACCGCCCGGCGCGACGCGGAGGAGATGCGGCGCCAGCTCGAGAGCCAGCTGTTCCAGGCGCAGAAGATGGAGACGCTCGGCACGCTCGCCGGCGGCATCGCCCACGACTTCAACAACCTCCTCACCGGCATCCTCGGCTACCAGGACCTCGCCTTCGACGGGCTCGACGCCGAGCACCCGTCGCGCCCGTACCTCGAGGCCTCGCGCGAGGCCAGCCTGCGCGCCCGCGAACTCGTGGACCAGATCCTCACCTTCAGCCGCCAGACCGGCAGCAAGAAGGTGCCGGTCGACCTGCGGCAGATCGTCGAGGACGCCCGCCGCTTCCTGCGCGCGACCGTGCCGGCCACGATCCGCATGGAGGTGAACGCCTCCCCCGACTGCCCGCTGGTCACGGCCGACGCCAGCCAGATCCACCAGGTGCTGCTCAACCTCGGCTCCAACGCCGCGCACGCCATGCACCACACCGGCGGCGTCATGCGCCTCGCACTCTACCCGACGGAGAGTGCCGACACCACCGCGTACAGCCTGCTCGCGCCCGGCCAGTACGTGCGGCTGGACTTCAGCGACACCGGCCACGGCATGGA
>CAYMSE010000320.1:0-9735 GCA_964392935.1 uncultured Oleiharenicola sp. | reverse complement strand
GAGGCGACGGGCCAGCAGTCGTTGAGCTGCCAGTAGAGCGCGCCCATGCAGTGCGGCATGGTGCGGCGGTAGTGCTCGACGCCCACCTGCATGCAGTGCGCCTGGTTCAGCTGGGAGAGGTAGACGAGCGCCGCCTGCGATTTCGGGAAACGGTAGCGCCGCGACACGTAGTCGAAGATGATCTGGTTGCCGGCCCGGTTCTTCTGGTGGTTCTCCATCAGCGGGCCGAACACGTTGCGCCGGCCCGGCGGGCTGAACGTGGCCTGCGTCGCGGGCGAGCAGTAGCTCTGCATGCCGAACTCCGAGCAGAAGCGGAACCGCCACTTCTCGTAGTCCTTCACCGGCTCGCGCGCGTGCCAGACGTCCCAGTAGTGCGTGTCGCCGCGCTGCTCGCCGACGGCGTGCGTCCGCGGCCAGGAGGCGGAGTCCTCGAGGGTGCCCCGCCATTGCGACGTGGGCCAGTACGCGGTCACGCCGTCGCGCTCGCGCACGACCGCGGGGAGCAGCCGGTGGAACACCGCCTCGTAGTTCCGGCGCAGCTTCGGCCGGTCCAACAGGTCGCCCGCGTTGCCGTTGCCGTAGGCGTTGAGCTGCGCGACCTCGTTGTTGCCGCACCAGAGGGCGAGGCAGGCGTGGTGGCGCAGGCGCCCGACCTGGTGGGCCGCCTCCGCCCGCACGCTGCGCCGGAAGGCGGCGTCGCCGGGATAGATGGAGCAGGCGAACATGAAGTCCTGCCAGACCATCAGGCCGAGCTCGTCGCAGAGGTCGTAGAAGTCGTCGCTCTCGTAGACGCCGCCGCCCCAGACGCGGATCATGTTCATGTGGGCCGCCGCGGCGCTGCCGAGGTCGCGCGCGTAGTCGGCGCGCCGGAGCCCGGCCACGAAGCTGTGGGCCGGGATCCAGTTGGCGCCCTTCGCGAAGACCGGGCGCCCGTTGACGACGAACTGGAAGGTCTCGCCGGCGGCGTCGCGGTGGCGGTCGAGCCCGAGCGTGCGCAGGCCGAGGCGCTTCGTGCCGCGGCCAATCAGACCGCCGGCGCGGTCGCGCACCGCCACCTCGACGGTGTAGAGCGGCTGCGCGCCCTGGCCGTTGGGCCACCAGAGGCGGGGATGGGTGATCAATGCTTCATGATCGATGATTTGCCCGACGACGCGGCCAGCGAGGGACACCTGGCCGGTGATTTGCACCGTGGCGTCCTGGCGGGCGAGTTCGGGGACGACGGTGAGCTGCACGCTGCCGTCGCGGCGATGGTCCTGGGTGATGCGCACGTCGTCGAGGCGGTTGCCGCTCCACGCCTCGAGGCGGAGGTCGCGCCAGATGCCGGCGGTGACGAAGCGCGGGCCCCAGTCCCAGCCGAACTGGCACTGCTGCTTGCGGATGACCTGGCTGCGGCCGACGGAGTCGTTGAACTCGCGCGGCGCGTGGTCGCGGCGGTGGGTGCGGATGTACCGCAGCGCGCTGCCGAAGCGGATGACGAGCTCGTTGCGGCCGGCGCGCAGGTGCGGACGCACGTCCCAGCGGTGGCGCGTGAACATGTTGTCCGTGCGTCCGACGAGCCGGCCGTTCAGGCGCACCGTCGCCACGGTGTCGAGGCCGTCGGCCACGAGCTCGACGACCTCCGCGGCGCGCAACGCGTCGGGCACGGTGAAGCGGGCGCGGTATTCCCCGTCACGTTCCTCGATCCACTGCAGGTCGAGTTCGTTCGTGCCCCAGAACGGGTCGGGGATCAGCCCGAGCCGGCGCAGGTCGGTGTGCACGCAGCCGGGCACGCGGGCCGGCCACCACGGCGATCCCTTCGTTGCGTCGCGGAACTCCCAGGCGGCGGACGCGAGCGGGAGGGAGCGCATGACCCGGGGTTACTTCTGCAGCGGGTGATCCTTCACGAACTGGACGATCTCCTCCGCGTGGCCGAAGCACAGGGCGGAGAAGGTGTCCGCGGCGCCGTAGTAGAGGGCGAGCCGGCCGGTCGCGGCATCGCACAGGCAGCCGACGGGGAAGCAGACGCCCGGGACGAAGCCGCTCAGCTCGTACGGCGCCTCGGGGCAGAGGAGCGCCTGGTTCGCCGAGGCGATGACCTTGTGCGGCTGGTCGAGGTCGAGGAGCATGGCGCTCATCGAGTAGACGAAGCCGTTGCACGTGCTGGTGACCGCGTGGTAGATGAGCAGCCAGCCCTCGCTCGTCTCGATGGGCGAGGGGCCGGCGCCGATCTTGACGCCCTGGAACCAGGGCCAGCCCTTGCCGAGGACGTGGCGGTGGCGGCCCCAGTAGACGAGGTCGGTGCTCTCGCTGGTGAAGATGTCGCCGAAGGGCGTGTGGCCCGTGTCCGACGGCCGGCTCAGCATGACGAACTTGCCGTTGATCTTCCGGGGGAACAGCACGCCGTTGCGGTTGAACGGCAGGAACGCATTCTCGAGCTGCTCGAAGTTCACGAAGTCGGTCGTCTTCGCGATGCCGATGGTCGGGCCGTGGTAGCCGTTGCACCACGTCACATAGTGGACGCCGTCGATCGGCGTGACGCGCGGGTCATAGGCGTACTCGAAGCGCGTGACCTCGGGGTCCGCGTGCTTCAGCGCGATGGGTTTCGGCTCGAAGGTGAACTTGAAGCCATCCGCGCTGCGGCCGACGTGCAGCCGCGGGATGCGGGACATGTCCTCGGTGCGGAACACGCCGATGAAGCCGCCCTGCCACGGCACGACCGCGCTGTTGTAGATGCCCGTGACGTGCGGCAGCGGCCGGCGGCCGATGACCGGGTTCTGGTCGTAGCGCCACAGCAGGTCCGTGTTCCCGGCGGGGCGGGGCTGCCAGGGAATGTTCGGGAGGGGGGAGCCGACGATCTTGAGCTTCATGGGGCAGGGGCGGTGGAGGACAAAATCAAAGCTGGGCGCCGTTGCGGCGGACGACCTCGCGATACCAATAGTAGGAATCCTTCGGCGTGCGCTTCTGGGTGCGGTAGTCGACGTGGACCAGCCCGAAGCGATCCTTGTAGCCCTCGCACCACTCGAAGTTGTCGAGGATCGACCAGTAGAAGTAGCCGGCCACCGGGATGCCCTCGGCCACGGCGCGCTTCATGCCGCCGAGGTAGTGGGTGAGGAAGTCGATGCGCTGCGGGTCGTGCACCTTGCCGTCGAGCTGCACGAAGTCCGTGTTGCAGAAACCATTCTCGGTGAAGACGAGCGGCAGCCCGTAGCGTTCCGTCTGGAAGCGGGCCGCCCAATAGAGGGCCAGCGGGGCGATCTGCAGCCACCACAACGTGCCGCGGGCGTTGCCGGTGCCCCAGCCGCCGGGAAGCTTCTCCGGGCGGCCCTTCGCGTCGGCGCGCACCGGCCAGCCCGAGTAGCAGTTGTAGGCGAGGAAATCGATCTTCTGGGAGATCAGCTTCATGTCACCCGGCGCGATGACGGGCAGGTCCTTGGCGTGCGCCTTGAGGCCGTCCTCCGGATACTTGCCGAAGTGGATCGGGTCGGCCCACCACGTCAGGTTCCACATGTCGCGGTTCGTGGCGGCAAGGTAGTCGGCGCGGGCGGCGGCGATGTCGCGCTTGGATTCCGTCGCCGGGATGCGCTCGCGCGCGGTGTGGGCGATCGAGATCTTCACGGGACCGCGGCAGCCGGCGCGCAGCGCCTGGACGGCGCGGCCGTGCGCGAGCAGCAGGTGGTGCGCGGCCTGGAGGCACTCGGCGTAAGGGAGCTTGTAGCCCGGGGCGAACAGGCCGTCCTGCAGGCCGAGCCCGACGACGCACGGCGGCTCGTTGATCGTCATGAAATGCTTCACGCGGTCGCCGTAGCGGTCCGCGACGAGCGCGGCGTAGTCGCCGAACCATTCCACCATGTCGCGGTTGAGGAAGCCGCCGCGGCGCTGCAGCGCGTTCGGCAGGTCCCAGTGGAAGAGCGTGACCCACGGGGTGATGCCGGCCTCCAGCAGGGCGTCGAACAGCCGGTCGTAGAAGGCGAGTCCCTTCGGGTTCGGCTTGCCCGTGCCCTGCGGGATGACGCGGGACCAGGCGATGGACATCCGGTAGGCCTTCAGGCCGAGGTTCCGCATCAGCGCGACGTCCTCGGGCCAGCGGTGGTAGTGGTCGCAGGCGACGTCGCCCGTGTGCCCCTCGAAGATCCGGCCGGGCTCGTGGGTGTGGACATCCCAGATGGACGGGGCGCGGCCGTCTTCCGCGACGGCTCCCTCGATTTGATAGGCGGCGGCGGCGGCGCCCCAGGTGAAGTTACTGGGAAAGGACATCAGGGGTGGGATGCGAGAGGGTTATCTTATCGGGGGGGATTGGCGGCGTTAATGAGATTGTTTGTCCCTGATTTGAGAGTGGGGCGGGGGTCCGCGCTCACTTCAATTTAAGGGTGGCGGCGACCCAGCTGTAGATCGCGTCGCTCTGCTCCGGCGGGTAGGTGTGAAACTGCTCCGGCTCAACCGCGAGGGTCTTGGGCGCGGTGATCACGTTGTAGGCCGCGAAGGTGGAGGTCGGCGGGCAGGTCTCGTCGTTGTAGCCCCAGATGTAGAATCCGGGCACCTTGAGCCGCTTCGCGAAGTTCACGGTGTCGTAGTAGGCGGTCGTCGCGATCTTGGCCGCGGTGGCGTGCGGCGAGGGCGAGCCGTCGTCGAGCGGCTTGAACGGGTGCGGCCAGCCGCCGGCGCGGCCGTGGAGTTCGCCCACCAGGTCGCACATCGCCGGGTGACCGCGGGTCGAGCGCCGCCGTGGCGATCGAGAGCGCGCCGCCCTGGCTGGCGCCCATGACGAGCAGGTTCTTGCCGTCCCACATCTCGCGCGAGGCGAGGAAGTCGTTCGCGCGGACGCAGCCGAGGTACACGCGGTGGTAGTAGTAGTTGTCGCGGTTATCGAGCTGGTTGACCCAGTAGCTGTGGAGCGCGCCGCCGTACATGGCGTCGTAGACCTCCTTGGCCATGGTGACCGGGATCCCGTGGATGCCGATCTCGAGCACGATCGCGCCGCGCGCGGCGAGGCCGGGGTCGCCGGCGTACGAGCGCACGCCCGCGCCGGGCACCTTCAACACCGCGGGGTATTTGCCGGGCGCCTTGGGTTCGCACAGGATGCCGTAGATGCGCGGCGGCGTGGGATTCCAGGCCTGGCCGAGCGTGCGGAAATTCACGTGGTACACGTTGACCGTGTCGGTGCACTGGTCGGGCAGGAGCGTCAGTCGCGCCTCCAGCGGGATCTTCGCGAGGTCCTCCTTGCCCTTCTGCCAGAACGCCTCGAAGTCCGCGGGTTCGCTCTGCAGGGGCCGGATGGTCTCGGGGGCGAAGGCCGCCGTCGCCGCGTTCATGTAGGTGCGGCCGTTGATCTCCACCGTCGCCTTGCAGCGGATGAAGCCGCCGGTCGACATCGTGCCGCCGTCGACGACGAGGCCCCCGGGCGGCACCGGCGCGGTCTTCTTCTCGGCCGGCATCAGGTCGGGTCCGACGCTGTACGTCACGGTCGCGCGGTCGACGGGCGTGTTGTCGGCGGTGACCAGGATGGTGAACTTCACCGGTTGGCCGAGCTGGTAGGTCCAGTCGCGGTGGTCGGGGACGATGCGCAGCTGGACGCTGGCGACGCGGAGGTTGGCTTGGGGCGGGACCGGCCCGAGGGGCGTTTCGGCCGCCGCTGGCAGCGTCAGGAGGACGGCCAGGAGGAGGGAGCGGGTGACGATTTTCATGGGGAAGGGATCCCGGACCGGGCCGACATCGTGCGCGCGGGATGCGCGATGCGTCGGCGCGAGGGGACAAGGCAAAGGGAAAGCCCGGTGGTCCACAGCTGCAACCCCGGTCTCTCTTTCGACTGGCCCGGCAGCCCGCCGGCCGGCCCGTCGCCGCGAGACGCGCGCTCAGCGCACGCGGTCGAGCGTGAGAGTCTCGATCTCCACGCGGTAGCGCTCCGGCGCGGGGGCGGGCGGCAGGAGCAGGAAGAACAGGCGGTTGGTGCCCTCGGCCAGGTCGACCTCGCCGACGGTCGTGGCCGCGCGTTTGCGGAGCGTGTCCGCCCGGCCGTGGACCGCGGGGCCCGCCGGCTTGCCGTTCGCGACGAGCTGCAGGCCGCCGGCCTCGGGACCCTCGAGCAATTCGACGGCGACGCGATAACGTCCCGCATCGGGCACGTCGCAGAAAAACGCCAGGTGGTGCTCGCCGAGGAACTCGGGGCCGTCGACCGTCGCCGACAGCACGCGGTGTTCGCCGGGGCCGATCTTCACGGTGCGTTTCGCGACGGCCACGTGCTCCAGCGAGAAAGTCACCGGCGGGTTGTACCAGCCCGGCTTGAACACGAGCCGGTCGACCGGTGTCACGGCGCGGGCGGGGCGCGGCGGGAGGGCGGGCGCGGGTGGCGCGGGGGCGGCGAGGTAGAGGTAGCTCACGCCGACGTAGTCCGTGACGAGCGCGTTGTTCTCCGGGGCGTGCTCCATCGTCAGCACGAGGCGGTCGCGGAACGCATAGGCGTCGTTGAGGAGGAACCGATAGCCGCCGCTGCGGCCGAGCGGGCGCAGGTAGTCGAGGCAGCCGTTGAGCGGATAGGAGATCCGGCGCTCCCACTTGCCGGGCACGTCGTACCAGCCGCCGTTGAAGAAATCCTCCGAACCGGTGCCATTGACCGCGAGCCGGCCGTCGATCACGGCACGGTCGTCGCCCTCGAAGAAGGCGGTGTAGCTGTCCTTCTCGCCCTCGGCCTGCAGGGTCACGCCGACGAGGTGGCCGCGGCCGCGCGTCTCGACGTACGTGAACGGCGTGCCCACCGTCGTCGGGTTCTCCCGCCGCCAGACCGCGTGGAATTCGCCCTCGTCCGCGCGGCGCGGGGCGTCCGCAACGACGATCTCCGCCGTGAGCTCGACGGCGGGTCCGTCCGCACGCTCGTTGCGCAGCTCGAGGCGCGCCGACCGCGCGAAGGGCATCGGGAAGTAGCAGTAGGCCGACGCGTCGGTGGAGCCGGCGAGCAGCGCGCGCATGGCGGGCTGGCCCCAGGAGAAGCCGAAGAAGTCGCCGGCCGGACAGAGCACGGCGGGCTCCTTCGCGCCGTCCCAGGTCATCGCGAGCACGAGGCCGCGGTCCCTGCCGGCGAGCGCGGCGGTCGGGCCGAGCCGGAAGCCGACGATGCGTCCGCCGTGGTCGCGCGCGAAGAGCGTCGCGGTTTCGCCCGGACGCACGCTCACGGAGCGGCGCACGGTCTGGAGCGCCGCCCCGGCGGGCGCGGCGCCCGCGCTGACGTCCTGCCCGGCGCGGCCGACGAGTGCGACGGCCTGGGCGAGGCGCGGATCGGCGGCGACCCGGTCGGGCACAAACGAGTCGACCGGCGTGCCCGGCGCGAAGCGCGCGTAGTTGAGCTGGTAGAACTGCACCTTCGGCCCGCGCACGACCACCCGGCAGGATTTCGCGTACGGCATCGGCACGTAGCACCAGTTGCCGCCGTGGCCGCGATCGACCAGCGGGGCGAGGAACGGTGCGTGGGTGCCGTCGAAGAGCTCGCGGAACTTCAGCCGCACGCGCGGGACCGTTTCGCCGTCGAAGTAGAACTCGATCGGGTCGTCGGTCGGCGTCGGCGTGGCGATCCGGGTGATGACGCCCGGACCCGCGAGCTCGGCGATGACGAGTCCGTCGCCCTCCTGGCGCACGAAGGAGTACTTGCCGGAGAAGCCGTCGTCGTTGCCGCCGGTGCGGTCATAGCTCGTGATCGCGCCGACCTCGACGGTGTCGCGCAGTTGTGGCAGCTGGTCGAGGCGGGCCAGCTGGTCGAGACCGGGTTCGGCGCGGAGCAGGGCGACGGGAAGCAGCAGGAGCAGGGCGCTGGGGGTTCTCATGGGTGGGGCGGGCGGAGGCCGGTACTGTCATTCCGGGTACCGCGAATAATCGAGCCCGAACGATCGGTCCGGCCGCAACGCCGGTCCCCTGTGCCGCCTGCAGGCGGGATCGGGGCCAACACTCAACGTTCAACGCTCAACTTCCAACAAGAGGGCGTGCGGAATCTTGAAAACTGAAAATCGGGAATCGGGAATCTGGAAGCGGGGAGATTCAACCCGGAGATCGCGGAGGCACGGACCCGATCCAAACCGAGAGATGCAGTTCAGCGTTCAATCCGGATCACCACCCAACTCTTCTGTCATCCTGAGCCGCGCGAAGGATTCGCGAACGAGGTGTAACCACGGAATACACGGAATACACAGAAGCCGGGGGCCAACGCTCAACGCTCAACTTTCAACGCTCAACGTCCAGCGGCGGCGGGTCGCTCGGAGGGACCACGAATGACACGAATGGGCACGAATGGCTCGGGACGGATGGACGGCCTGTGGTTCGGGCTACGGTTGGACGCTCGGTGCGCCTGATTCGCGTCAATTCGTGGTTCAAACTGGTTCGGGGCAGGCGAGGATCTCGCCGGCCGCAGAGAGGACGCACATCGCGTGACGGCGGTCCCCGAGGTCGATTCCAATGGTAGTGTTGTTCGAGCTCATAAGGCGTAGATACCGGCACCGCGCATCACGCGCGATGCTCTCTACGCCTTCACATTCCTACTGGTTAGGTGCTTTTCTTATTAGGCATTCGCCAGCGGAAATCATCGGGCGAGACGATTTCGACGGCCGTCATGGCCGGACAAAGCCCTGGGCCATAAACGGGAAGTAGCCGAGCGATATCTATCAGCAAGCGCTTGTTCAGGTCCGCTATCACTACCTGCAGCCAATCCACATACTCTGCTCGGAGAAATTCGCGCTTCCCAACGTTGTAGCTCCATGTGCCCGCGATCTCGCCGGTATTCGGATTCGGAACGCCGGGCGGAACTATCTGAATTCTGAGACCTTCTTTTGAGCTGTGGGCTAGGAATCGGTGACGCATCTCCAACAAGCGATGATGGCGTAGATTCATCTCGGCGTCCTCGTAATCCGGAAATGCGCGATTATCGACTTCGAGATTTCCAAGACCTTCGTTTTCGGTGAATGGGCGACCGTAGCTGACAACCATAGCGAGTGCAAAGTCATAGCGCTCGCGCTCGTCAGTCGAGCCCTTGAGCCGCAGATAAGCGTCGAGCGCATACATCATGTCGCGCTGGGCGCTTATGAGGCGCAGAATGCGAGTCTTGTCTGTCTTCTTCACTTAACGTCAGCATTCAGATACGACAGGGTGCAGCCCTGTCGTTGTCTGTGATGCTCTGGATGGGCTCTCTTGGCTGGTGCTCAATGAAGGCAATCACGTCCGCGACGGTGACCACTCTGCCGGAAAGTGGATTCTTCTCGACGCCCGCCAACGATCGCCCGGCTCGGCGGGCAATCCTCTCGATCGCATCGTCCAGATCATCGCCATCAATGCCCCAGAACTTCACGACATCGTCAGAAGGACGAATAGGCGCTCCAGCATGAGATGATATTTCCTCATATGCGGCGCGAACCACCCAGGTGTCGTACTTGCGAGCAGGCAGGGCGCGCGAAAACGAGCCGATAGACTCTTCCTTCCTTTCTTTTCTGAGGCGCTTCAACCAGCGCCTATGAAACAAGGAGAGGACCGCGAGGAGCGCACCGAAGCCGAGTAAGGTCCATCGGACGGGCGGACTCGCGAAAGCAAACCATGCGACGGGCGCAAGGATAACCGCCGTGACGAGCCACGACAAAGCCGTCGACTTCTTCGCTGCCGACAAGGGCGGCATCTTTCGGGAAGGCGTCTTCATCTTTGTTCGCCCAGCGCTCAAGGTGAGCCACGGCCGCTCGGGGCCGTTGGCCTCAGAAGTTGGATCGGTTCTTCCTTTTCTCGAACCTTTTGGGC
>CAYMSE010000319.1:0-5033 GCA_964392935.1 uncultured Oleiharenicola sp. | reverse complement strand
CGCGAAATCGCGTTTCTAGGTTATTACGGTCTGGCCCGGGAAAAGAACGACGCCCGGTGTTGCCGGCGGCTTCCTCCGACGAGCCTTAGGGCCCATTCTCGGAAGCCGCAATCACACCTTCACCGTTCAAGATACAAGGTTCTAATGTTTAATGTAGCGTCGCCACGATCAGACGGGATCTGGCGCCCTACCGCCCTGCAGGCGGCGAAGAACCAAATCGGGGACCGCTCAGAGGTCCGTTGATCGGAGCACCTGCATTCGGGACTGCTCGCAGCGCTTCCGGTTGTTTTCGACGCCCAGCGCGTCGAGCCCGAGCGCGTTGGCCACGGCGGGGATCGTGCCGACGCCGCAGAAGGGGTCGAAGATCAGCTTCGCGCCGACCTGGTCCCGCGCGAAGCGCACGGCGTGCGCGGCGGCGCGCACGCCCATCGCGCGCACCCAGAGGCTGCGGCCGGGGTCGGTGATGACGTCGGGGATCGGCAGGTCGTCCGGACATCTCATCGCGCGCGACACGGCGATCAGGTGCGTGAACCCGGGCCGGGCCTGCGTGAGCGTCCCGGGCGGACGCCGGCAGACAATCTTGTGCCACAGCACGCGCGCACCCGCGTCCTCGGCGGCGCGGATTACCAGCGCGCTCTTGTCGACCCACGCGCCGTCCCGCTTGATGTCCGACTGGAAAAACACCGCCGCGCTGTCTTCCGGCACCGCGTCCACCACCAGGCGCACCGCCCCGAGGAACCACTCGCGCCACGCCGGCAGTGTCCGGCGGATCTCGGACACATCCGGCAGCGACGTCACCGCGCAGGCCCCCTCGATCCGCCCCCGCGCCCGCATCCACGCGATCGCGTCCGCGCACACGATCTCCCGGCGCGGCGCCAACGGGTCGGGGGGACGGGACAAGGTCATCCCCCAACCTATCCACCCCGCCGCCCCGCCGACAAGATTCGGAGTAAACACGAAGGAGCGAAGCAGCGAAGCCTGGGACTTCGCTTCCAGGTGTCTCAAGTTCTAGTCTGTCGCTCGTGCGACCCTCGGCTCGGCCGACAAGTGTCTGATTAGTGGCAAAACACGAAGGAGCGAAGGTCCGGGCCTTGGCTGCTTCGCTACTTTGTGTTCTCTCTCCCTGCGCCACTTGGCGGCTCATCCGTTGCGCAGTCCGCGGTCAAGCGTTGAGGGGACTCCGCGGTGTCGGGGGTGAACCCCGACCTACATGCTTTGGGGCCCAACCTTCCGTGTATTCCGTGGGCAGCTGCCCTCTCCCACGGTTCGAACGGGAGATGACTCGCCCCGCGCGCGGTTTTGCCTCTTCATCGCGGGTCACCCTACCCCCGCGGCCACCCATGAACCTCGAACTCGACGGCAAGGTCGTCCTCATCACCGGCGGCGCCAAAGGCATCGGCGCCGCCATCACCCGCGCCTTCGCGGCCGAACGCGCCGTCCCGTGCATCCTCGGGCGCAATCCCGCCGAGGCCGCGCAGCTGGTCGCCGAGATCCGCGCGGCGGGCGGGCGCGCCGACGCCTTCGCCTGCGAGATGACCGACGAGGCGGCGGTCCGCGCCGCCGTGGCCAACGTGCTCGCGGAGCACGGCCGCATCGACGTCGTGGTCAACAACGCCGGCGTGAACGACGGCGCGGGCCTGCGCGCGCCGGTCGCGGCGTTCCGCGCCTCGCTCGAGCGCAACCTCGTCCATTGTTTCGTGCTCGTGCAGGCCGCCCTCGACGCGCTCATCGCCGCGAAGGGGGCCATCGTCAACGTCGGCTCCAAGTGCGCCGTCACCGGCCAGGGCGGCACCAGCGGGTACGCCGCGGCCAAGGGCGGGCTCAACGCCCTCACCCGCGAATGGGCCGTCGAGCTCGCCCCGCACGGCATCCGCGTGAATTGCGTGCTGCCGGCCGAGGTCATGACCCCGCTCTACGCCCGCTGGCTCGAGCAGCGCCCCGACCCCGCCGCCGCGTTGGCGGCGATCAAGCAGACGATCCCGCTCGGGCACCGCCTGACGACCGCCGAGGAGATCGCCGCGACCGTGGTCTTCGTGGCGTCGCCGCAAGCGTCGCACACGACCGGGCAGATCCTCCACGTCGACGGCGGCTACGTGCACTTCGACCGCGCGAGCACGACCAAAGCCTCTTCGTCGGAGGGGAAATCGTGAAAACTGATCATCGGAAATCGCAAAACTGAAAATTTCGGCCAACCGCGCACGGGCGTATTCCCGATTCCCGATTCCCGCCCAACCCCGCATGAGCCATCCCTACATCGACGCGCACGTGCATTTCTGGGATCCGGCCGCGCAGCCGTACGCTTGGCTGGCGGGTGTGCCGGACATCGCCGGGCCGCACCTCCCGGCCGACCTGCTGCGCGAGGCCGCGGTGCATCCACCCGCCCAGGTCGTGTTCGTGGAGTGCGGCGCCCCCGCCGGGGCGGAGGTCGCCTGGGTGGAACAGCTGGCCCGGCGCGAACCGCGCATCGCCGCAATCGTGGCGCAGTGCGACCTCCACCGCGGGGCCGCCACCGAGTCCGCTCTCGCCGCGCTCCGGTCCCGCCCACTCGTGCGCGGCGTGCGGCACAACACGCAGGACGAGCCCGACGCCGGTTTCTGCGCGCGGCCGGAGTTCATCGCCGGGGCACGCGCGGCCGGCGCCGCCGGCTTCACGGTCGACGTCTGCTGCCGCCACGCCCAGCTCCCGGCGGTCATCCGGCTGGTGCGGGCCTGCCCGGGCACGCGCTTCGTGCTCGACCACTTCGGCAAGCCCGACATCCGCCACCACCGCTACGACCCGTGGCGCAGCCACGTCGCAGAGCTCGCCTCCCTGCCCAACGTCGACTGCAAGTTGTCCGGCCTGATCACCGAGGCCGACCCCGGCCGGTGGACCGTCGCCGACCTGCGCCCGTTCGTGGACCACGCGCTGGCCACCTTCGGCCCGACGCGCCTGCTGTTCGGCGGCGACTGGCCGGTGGTGAAACTCGCCGGCGACTACGCCGTCTGGCTCGACACCGTGCGTGCGCTGGTCTCCCATCTCGCGCCGCTCGACCGCTGCGCGATCTTCAACGGCAACGCGCAGCGAGCCTATCGGCTCGAAGTTACCCAGTAACACGGGCCAAGTTCCAGGCACAAGAAAACGAAGCCGCCTCCCTTGCTACTTGCTACCTGATACCTGGCCCTTCCCTCCCCCAACCCATGTTTTCCCTCGCCTCCAAATCCGCCCTCGTGACCGGCGCCGGTTCCGGCATCGGCCAGGCCATCGCGCGGCTCTTCGCGCAGCAGGGTGCGTCCGCCTGGGTCGTCGACCGCGACGTCCCCGCCGGCCGCGCCACGGTCGACGCCATCCGCGCCGCCGGCGGCCGGGCGGAGTTCGCCGAACTGGACGTCAGCGACCCGGCCGCCACCGCCGCCCTCGCCGCGCGTGTGCCGCCCCTCGACATCCTGGTCAACAACGCCGGCATCGGCCACGTCGGCGACCTCCTCGGCACGACCGCCGCGGACCTCGACCGGCTGCACGCGGTGAACGTCCGCGGCGCGTTCAACCTCTGCAAGGCCTTCGTTCCGGCGATGCTCGAGCGCCGGCGCGGCAGCGTCATCAACCTCGCCTCCGTCAGCGGGATCATCGCGGTGCGCGAGCGCCTCGCCTACAACGTCACCAAGCACGCGATCGTCGGTCTCACCAAGTCGCTCGCCCTCGACCACTCGCACACCGGCGTGCGCTTCAACGCGATCTGCCCCGGCCGGGTCGAGACGCCGTTCGTGCAGGCGCGCATCGCGCAGTATCCCGACCCGGAGCAGGCCTACCGCGAGATGTCGGCCACGCAGCTGACCGGCCGCATGGCCAAGCCCGACGAGATCGCCGCCGCCGCACTCTACCTCGCCGCCGACGAATCCGCCATGGTCACCGGCGCCAGCCTCCTGATCGACGGCGGCTGGGCGACGGGAAAATAGGGAGGGGGAATCGTGAAAACTGAAAATCGGGAATCGAGAATCGTGAAATTAAAGAAGCCCTCGGCGGTTTTGTCGCGCAACTTTCGTCTCCGAGATTCCGGGTCGCTCCGACTTTTGCTTCGCTCGGCACGCGACTGCCGCTTTCGAGATCCCACGGCACCGGCGACCGGCGAATGAGGGCGGGGAATCGTGAAAACTGAAAATCGGAAATCGAGAATCGTGAAACTGCCGGAAGCTGCCACCATGGTTCCTCCGAAGATCTAGATTTCACGATTCTCCCGCGACTGGCCGCCTCCATCCCTTCTGCGCTTACGGACAACTAACAAGCACCCGCACCATGTCGCGCTGCATTTCGGCGTTCCACTGGCTCATGAATCAAAGTGAATTCTCGGATCGCTTGTGGAGCTTTGCGGTGCGTGTTGGCACGATTGTCGATGCCTTGCCGGAGACCCGTCTGGGGCGGCATGTGGCGGGCCAATTGGTACGCTGCGGCACATCCGCTCCACCCAACTATGATGAAAGCGGCGCGGCCGAAAGCCGCGAGGATTTCGTCCACAAGCTGAGCATCGCCCTGAAGGAGCTGCGGGAAAGTCGCGGCTGGTTGCGCTTCGTCGCGAAGACGGGCCTGCTGCCCGCCGAAAGGTTGAAAGCCGTGATCGACGAGGCCGAACAGCTCTGTCGCATCCTCGGCAGGTCGATTCTCACCGCAAAGGCGGGTCGACGTCTACCGAGACCGACTCGGGCCGGCGGAAATCGTGAAGACTGAAGATCAGCTATCGCAAATCGCGAAATCTCCACTCTGCCCTCCTCCACTCTGTTCCCAATTTCACGATTCCTGATTTCACGATGACCGCTTTCAAGATTTCCCCGTCCTCCGGACGCATCACCGGCCTCCGCGTCCTCGACGTGCGCTTTCCCACCTCGCTGTCGCTCGACGGCTCCGACGCGATGAATCCCGACCCGGATTACTCCGCCGCGTACGTCGTGCTCTCGACCGACCGCGGCGACGGCCGCGAGGGCCACGGGCTCACGTTCACCATCGGGCGGGGCAACGACGTGGTCGGCGCGGCGATCGAGGCCCTGCGGCCGCTCGTCGTCGGC
>CAYMSE010000318.1:0-17590 GCA_964392935.1 uncultured Oleiharenicola sp. | reverse complement strand
TACGAGAATCCGTACAACGACTACGGACGCCTGCAGGACGAGATGCTGCGCGCGATCCGGCTCGTCGTCGACACCGGCCTGCACTACAAGAAGTGGACGCGCCAGCAGGTCGTCGACTTCTTCCACGAGCATTCGGCGCAGGACGAGATCGAAGTGCAGAACGAAACCGACCGCTACATTGTCTGGCCGGGACAGGCGCTCGGCTACAAGATCGGCCAGCTGAAGCTCCTCGAGCTCCGCGCGCGCGCAGAGAAGAAACTTGGCGACCGGTTCAGCCTGCCCGCCTTTCACGACTGCGTCCTGGCGGAGGGGGCACTGCCGCTGGCCGTGCTCGAGGCGCGGGTGGATGACTGGATCAAGCGGCAGCAGGCTCCGTGACGTGCGAAGCGCGGAAATGGGATTGATTCGCCGACGGCGAGTCTTCCATAACTTCGCATGGCACAGACAATCGCCGTTCTCGATTTCGGTTCCCAGCTTACGCAGGTCATCGCGCGCCGCATCCGCGAGTGCCAGGTCTACTCCAAGATCTACCACTTCAGCACCCCGGCGGCGAAGTTGAAGGAGGAGGGCGTGATCGGCATCATCCTCTCCGGCGGACCGCAGAGCGTGTATGCCAAGTCGGCGCCGCATCCCGATCCCGAGATCTTCAACCTGGGTGTGCCGGTGCTCGGCATCTGCTACGGCGTGCAGCTCATGGGCTATTTCCTCGGCGGCAAGGTGGCGCTGAGCAAGGCGCGGGAGTACGGCCACGGCCGGCTCACCGTCCGCAAACCGGGCAAACTGTTCGCCGGCCTCCCGCGCCGGCTGCGGATCTGGAATTCCCACGGGGACAAGCTCACCCGGCTGCCCCCGGGTTTCGTCGCCACCGCCGTCTCCGACAACTCGCCGTACTCGGGGATCGAGGATGCCAAGCGCCGTTTCTACGGCATCCAGTTTCACCCCGAAGTCTTCCACACGGAGCGCGGCGTGGACATGATCCGCAATTTCCTCGTCAAGGTCTGCGGGGCGCAGCAGGACTGGACGACCAGGGACTTCATCGCGCACGCCGTGGCCGACATCCGCGCCAAGGTCGGCAAGGGCCGCGTGCTCCTCGGCCTGTCCGGCGGCGTCGATTCGTCGGTGGCCGCCGCGCTGCTGCACAAGGCGATCGGCAAGCAGCTCACCTGCGTGTTCGTCGACAACGGCCTGCTGCGCAAGGGCGAGCGCGACTACGTGCGTGAGCTTTACGGCAAGCATTTCCACATCGACCTGCGCGTGGTCGACGCCTCGGCCCTCTTCCTCAAACGCCTCAAGGGGGTCAGCGATCCCGAGACCCCGCGCAAGATCATCGGCCGCACCTTCGTCGAGGTCTTCGAGAAGACCCTCAAGCAGATCGGCCACCACGCCGAGTTCCTGGGGCAGGGGACGCTCTATCCGGACGTCATCGAGTCGGTCTCGATCCAGGGCAACCCGGCCTCGCTCATCAAGACCCACCACAACGTCGGCGGCCTGCCCGCGCGCATGAAGCTCAAGCTGGTCGAGCCGCTCCGCGAACTCTTCAAGGACGAGGTGCGCCGCGTCGGCGCCGCCCTCGGCCTCCCGCGCGAGGTCGTGTGGCGCCAGCCCTTCCCCGGACCCGGGCTCGGCGTTCGCGTCATGGGCGACATCACGGCGGACAAGCTCGAGATCCTGCGGAATGCCGATGCGGTGCTGCACGAGGAAATGATGCAGTCCGGCCTGTACTGGAAGGTCTGGCAGTCCTTCGCCGTCTTCCTGCCGGTCAAGACCGTCGGCGTGTTCGGCGACGAGCGCACCTACGATTACGTCATCGCCCTCCGCATCGTCGAAAGCACCGACGCGATGACCGCGGATTGGGCCAAGGTTCCCCACGACCTGCTCCAGCGGATTTCCAGCCGGATCACCAACGAGGTCCGCGGCGTCAGCCGCGTCGTGCTCGATATCAGCTCCAAGCCGCCCGCGACCATCGAATGGGAGTAAAATGCCGTTGCGAACGGTGGCACCGCGCCCAATTTCCTCTGTCCTAGTCACCCCATGAGCGTCCGTCGTCTATCGCTACTGTTCGCCGTCTTGGCGTGGACCGGGAATTTCGCTTCGGCGGACGAGGCGGACCGCTGGATCGCCAAGGCCCGCAGCTACCTCGGCACGGAAAGCGCCCTGAACGCGGTGCGGAGCCTCCATTTCGAGGGTTCGTTTGCGGGTACGGAACAGGTGCCGGATCCCGCCGACCCAAAGAAGACGATCGAGCAACCGGTCAAGGTGAAGATCGACATCGTCTTCCAGCAACCGATGCAGCAGCGCCAGATACTGCGTTCGGACAAAATCGAGCGGACGACCGGCCTCGACAACTACGATGGCTGGGAGCGGGTCGCGGAACTCGGCGGCAAGAAGGGCTCGCGCCTGGTGCTCCTCGACGCCGGCGGCATCAAGCGGCTTCGGGCGACCACGATCGAGAATCTCAGCTTTTACTCCGTCCGCGGTCCCAACGCGCGCAAGGTCCAGGTCGTCGGCGACGTGAATGTCGAGGGGGTCGCGTGCGTGAAGCTGTCATTCCGCCATTCCGACGCGATCGTCTTCCACCGTTATTTCGAGAAGGCCACCGGCCGGCTGGTGAAAACGGAGATCGAGGGCGGCGGCGAGATCCGGGAGGAGGGCGAGATGATCATCAATGGCGTGCGCTTTCCCCGCCGGGTCGTAAACAAGTCTCTCAATGGCCGCAGCACGACCATCACCTTCGACAAGGTGACGGTGAACGAGAAGTTCCCGGCGGAGCTGTTTGCGGTCCCGTCCCTGCCGCTGAAATAGCCTGCCGGGCGCCCGGCGGACTATACATTTTCTTCCGGCTCGGGTCGGGTGTCCTAATGGTTGCCGCCCGCGGGCGCGCGACCGAGGCTTTGCTTTGCAAGAGGCCTGAATTGTGCTCTGTTACCCGGACCCCAAGCCATGCCCAACAACGCGTCCCTCCACATTGACGGCAAAGAGTATCCCTTCCCCGTGATGGTGGGAAGCGAAGGCGAGAAAGCGATCGATGCCCGCAACCTCCGCAGGGACACGGGGCACATCTTCTACGACCAGGGTTATGGCAACACCGGCTCGTGCGAGAGCCAGATCACCTACCTCGACGGCGACAATGGCATCCTGCGCCATCGCGGCTATCCGATCGAGCAGCTGGCCAACTATTCCGACTACGTCGAGACCGCCTACCTGATCATCTACGGCGAGCTGCCGAACCAGAAGCAGCGCCGGGAATACGGCCGGCGCCTGCGCGACAACGCCGCGATCGGCACCCAGATGCAGCGGATCTTCGAGGGCTTCCCGGAATCGGCGCCGCCGATGGGCATGCTGACCTCGATCGTGAGCTCCCTCGCGGCTTACTATCCCCACCTCGCGACCAATAATTTCGAGAAGGACCTGGAGAATTTCGACCTGGCCTCGGCGATGGCCATCTCGAAGATCCGCACGATCGTGGCGATGATCTACCGCTACCGCCACGGGCTCCCCTTCATTCATCCGCGCGACCTGCCGTTCGCCGAGAACTTCCTGCACATGATGTTCTCGGACCCGTACGTGGCCTACACGCCGATTCCCGAGGTCACCCGGGCGCTCAACCTGCTGCTGCTGCTGCACGCGGACCACGAGCAGAACTGCTCGACCTCGACCGTGCGCATGGTGGCGTCCAGCGGCGCCAACCTCTTCACGTCGATTGCCGCCGGCGTCTGCGCGCTCTCGGGTCCGCTCCATGGCGGGGCGAACGTGGCGGTCATGCAGATGCTCCAGTCGATCCACGACGAGGGCGACGACGGCACCCGCTTCATCCAGGCGGCGAAAGGCGGCGCGAAGAGCAACCGTCTCATGGGCTTCGGCCACGCCGTGTACCGCAACTTCGATCCGCGCGCCCGCATCATCGGCAAGGCCTGCGACGAGGTGCTCACCCGCCTCGGCAAGTCCGACCCGCTGCTCGACATCGCCAAGAACCTGGAGCAGGCCGCGCTCAAGGACGACTATTTCGTCTCCCGCAAGCTGTACCCGAACGTCGATTTCTACTCGGGCATCATCATGCGGGCGCTCGGCATTCCGACCGAGATGTTCACGGTGATGTTCGCGATCGGCCGGGCGCCGGGTTGGATCGCCAACTGGAAGGAGGTCGCGTCCAACACCAAGGGGCGCATCTATCGCCCGCGCCAGGTCTACGTCGGGCCCGCCAAGCGCGACTACCTGCCGATGGACCAGCGCGGCTAGGTCGCGCCGTCGGTTGGCCGCCCGGGCACCGGCCCCGGGCCGGACGCGGGTTTCCCTTTTTCCGGGGGCTGGCGCAGGATCTCGTCGAGCGTCAGGCCGCTGAGCTTCTCCAGGTCCTTCAGGAGCTGCCAGAGCGCGTACATCATCATGGCGACGACCGGGATTGAGATGCCCAACAGGCTGACCCAGTGCATCCGCGCCAGTTCCTTGTTGAACGCCTCGGTGTTGGGCGGGCTGACGATGATCCAGCGGGCGAAGCCGAAATTCAGGACCGCGCTCACCAGCATGGCGGCGGCGATCAGGTAGCTGGATTTGCGCATCAACTTCGCAAACCCCCCGTGGGCGTTCCGCTCGCTCAGCGCCCGGTCGACGCGCTCGACGTCGATGACCTGCGGGCTGTAGAGGATCTCGTGCACCAGCGGTTCCTTGCTGCGGAGCGAAACCAGCACGGCGAGGCCGATGAGCGCCGGCAGGGCGCCGTCCTTCACCGCGAACCAGAAGCCCTCCAGCTTCAGCAGGCCGAAGCCGCCCGAGATCAGCACGCTGGCGAAACCGATGGCGGAGATGAAATTCAGCCGCCGCCGGCGCAGGTAGTCGTGGATGCCGTAGCCCAGCGGGAAGAGCAGCGCGACCAGCAGGCCCCATTTCGGCCCCAGCGCGCGCTCGCCGCTGGCCCAGGTCATGATCGCCGTCGGCACCGCGACATTGCAGATCAGGTTAAGAAACAGGTTCTCGGGTTTTGGCGCGGGCGCTGAGGGGGTTGCGTGGGTCATTTCGCTTTTGCCAAGCAGAGAGGTGGCTTCATTAATGGTCAACCCTCGCCTCATGCTCCTGCTCGGCGTCAACATCGACCACATCGCGACCCTGCGCCAGGCACGCTATCGCGGCGGGCCGACCCACGGCGGCAACGTCGAACCCGACCCCGTCGCCTTGGCTCATGCGTGCGAAAAGGCCGGCGCGGATGGCATCACCGTGCACTTGCGCGAGGACCGGCGGCACATGCAGGAGGAGGACGTCCGCCGGCTGGCCGCCCACCGCGGCACCCGGCTGAACCTGGAGATGGCCTGCACGCCGGCCATGACGGCCCTCGCCCTCGAATTGCGTCCGCATTCGGTGTGCCTCGTGCCCGAAAGCCGCGAGGAGATCACCACCGAGGGTGGCCTCGACGTCGTGAAACACCGTGCGAAAGTCGCGGCGGTGACCGACGCGATGAACGCCGCCGGGATCCAGACGAGCCTGTTCATCGACCCCGAGCCGGAGCAGATCGACCTGGCCGTGCGCCTCCGGGCCCCGTGGATCGAGCTGCACACCGGCGCCTACGCCAACGCCTACCACGGTCCGCAGCGCGCCCGGGAGCTGGCGCGCCTCGTGGCCGGCGCCCAGCGCGCCCATGCCGCCGGCCTCGTGGTCAACGCCGGTCACGGCATCAATTACGTCAACATCACCGAGGTCCGCACCATCCCGCACCTGCACGAGCTGAACATCGGCCATAGCATCGTGAGCCGCGCGATTGCGTTCGGCATGGCCGAGGCGGTGGCTACGATGAAGCGGTTGATGAACCCATGAACATCGTCCTTCCCCCCGGTGGAATCCTGATCGGACTCGGTTGCGACATCATCGAGACCGATCGCATCAAGCACGTCCTGTCGCGCCACGGGGAACGTTTCCTCAAGCGCGTGTTCACGGACGAGGAACGCGCCTACTGCGACGGCCTCAAGTACCCGCACAAGCACTACGCCGCGCGCTGGGCGGCCAAGGAGGCGGTGTCGAAATGTTTCACCACGGGCATCGGCGAGCATCTCGACTGGACCTCCGTCTCGGTCTACCACGGTTCGCGCAAGGAACCGCTGGTCCGCCTGGACGCGAAGGGCGAGGCGCTGCTGAAGGAGGTCGGGGCGACGCACGTCTGGTTGTCCCTCTCGCATATCGACACCCATGCGATGGCAGTGGCGGCGCTCGTCAAGCACGGCTAGGTTCACGCCATGAAAGTCCCGGTGCTCGAGCCCACTTCGGCCGGCAAGGCCAGCTGGGTGATCCTCGTGCTGGTGGTGGCGTGGGTGGCGTTTATGTTCGCGCCCGTGCCAAGGCACGCGGCGGCGCCGGCGAACGAAGCCGTGCGTTCGCGGCCGGAATCGCAGCTCGAGGCCGTCGGGCTCCGGGACTACGTCGACTGGCAGGGATTGCCCGACTTCTTCCGGGTTTGGGCCGACACTGCCGAATGGCACGGCGACCGGGCGTGGTTCGCGTATTGGAATCCCGGCACGCAGTCCTACTCGTATTTCTTCGAGGCCACGCGCCAGTCCGGCGCCTATCGCTTTCGCGAAGCCGGCCCGGCCGAGGTGGCGCACGCTCTGAACATCAAGAGTGCGGAGCTCGAGACGCTGGCGCTCGCAACCGATGTGTCGCCCACGCATCCCTTCGTGTTCCTGCACGCCACCCCGGAGAAACCCTAGGCCATGGACGCCGCCCGCCAGCTCATCCCGAGCGTACCGGTCCTCCCGTGCGCGGCAGCGGCGCAGTGGGAGCGGATGCTCCTGTCCGATTCGTCGGCCGAATGGTCCGCCATGCAGCGGGCGGGCGAGGCCGTGGCGGCCGCGGTGCTGGAGGATTTCCGGGAACTCGGCGGCTTTCCGGCCGACGGTCGCGTGCTCGTGCTCGTGGGCAAGGGGCACAACGGCGGCGATGCGTTGCTGGCCGCGGACGCGCTGCTCCGCCGGTTTCCCGCCGCGCAGGCGGTGGTGCTGTTTGTCTTTGGCCGGACCGCGCTGCGTCCGCTGGCCCAGCGCGCCTGGGAGACGTTGCAGGTGCACGCGGGCGGCCGCGTCGTGTCGGCGTTTTCGGACGAGGTGTTGGCGACGTCCGCGCGGTACGCGCTCTGTCTGGACGGGATCTTCGGCTTCCAGTTCCGCGTGCCGATGGACTCGGCCACGGCCACGGTTATCGCGACTACCAACGCCCACGCGGGCATCGCGGTGCGCGCCGCGGTGGATCTGCCGAGCGGAGTGGGGGAAACCCGCGCCGGCACGCTCTTCCGCGCGGACTTCACCTATGCGACCGGGATCGTGAAGGCGCCGGTGTTGGACGACGCCGTGGCGCCGGCGGTCGGCCGTCTGCGGTATCTCGATCTCGGGTTCTTCCACCAAGACGCACCGGTCTCGCCGGATCAAATTCTCACGCCCGATCTTCTGGCACCCCTCGTCCAGTTGCGCCAGCCCCAGACGGACAAGCGCAACTATGGTCACGTGCTGGTCGTCGGCGGCTCGCGGAGTTATCCGGGCGCTGTTATGCTGGCGGCACGCGCGGCATTGCGCAGCGGGGCCGGATTGGTCACGGCGCTGGTGCCGGCGACGCTCGCGCCGGAATACGCCGCGGCGCAACCCGAGGTGATGTGGGTCGGCGGTCCGGAAACCGCCACGGGCGGGCTGGCCGCCGGCACGGTTGACCTCGTGCGGGAGCGCGCGGCCCGGGCCACGGCCCTCCTGATCGGCCCCGGTCTGGGGGCGGAACCCGAGGTGCTGGCGACCATCCTGGCGACCGTGCGCGCCACCAATCTCCCCGTCGTGCTCGATGCCGACGCCCTGCGGGCAGACATCGTGGCAGCAGTGCGGGGCCGGACGTCGATCTGCACGCCGCACGCCGGCGAGTACCAGCGGATCCAGTCGGCCTTCTTTGCGGACGGCAAGCTGGCGACGGACAGCGGTGTGCTGGTGTTGAAGGGCCCGCGCACCAAGGTGACGGCCAGCGGCGAGGCGATCTACCACAGCCTCTTCGGCGGGCCCGTGCTCGCGCGCGGGGGCAGCGGTGACATGCTCGCGGGCCTGATCGCCGGTTTGCTGGCGCAAACCCCGGACGAGCCGCTGCTCGCGGCGTGTCGCGGCGTGGTGTGGCACGGGCGGGCCGCCGATTTGTTGGCTCGCACGCAGGGGCAGGTGGCCGTAGAGATTTCCGAACTTCTTCATCAGCTCGGGCCGGCCCTCCACTCCTGACCATGGCAGACACCCTGACCGAGCGGCAGGCGTTCATGATCCTGAACGACCTGCCCAACATCGGGCCCATTTCCCTCAACCGGTTGCTGGCGGAATTCGGCAATGATCCGCGCAACGTCCTCGACGCCACGCGCCGCCAGCTGGAAACCGTGCGCGGCATCGGCCCCGGGTCCAGCGATGCTGTCGTCAACTGGCGGACGCACTTCGACCTTGCGCGCGAGGAGCAGCGGCTGGCGCAGGCCGGCGCCACGTTCATCACCGCGCGCGACGAGGGCTACCCGCGGCTGCTGAAGGAAATCCATGACCCGCCGATCGGCCTCTACCGCAAGGGCGGCTACCTCTTCGGCCAGCCGTGCGTCGCCGTCGTCGGGAGCCGGCGCACCACGCTTTACGGCCAGTCCGTCGCCAGGAAACTCGGCAGCGATCTGGCGAAGCTCGGCTTCTGCGTGGTGAGCGGGCTCGCTCGCGGCATCGACACCGCCGCGCACGAAGGCGCGCTGGCCGTGGACGGCAGGACCGTCGCCGTGCTCGGTTGCGGCATCGACATTGTCTATCCGCCCGAAAACCTCGACCTGTACCGGCGCATCGCCGAGACGGGCGCCGTGCTCTCGGAATTTCCCTTCGGCCGCAAGGCCGACAAGCAGACCTTTCCCATGCGCAACCGGGTCGTGGCCGGCATCTGCGAGGCCACCGTCGTGGTGGAGAGCGATGTCCACGGCGGGGCGATGATCACCGCCCGGTTCGCGGGCGAGCAGGGTCGGTTGATCTTCGCCGTGCCCGGCCGCATTGACCAGCCCAGCAGCGCCGGCTGCCACCAGCTCATCCGCGACGGCGCCCCCCTGTTTACGGGCGTCGACGATATCCTGAGCGAACTGAACTACCTCGGTGGATTGCGACCGCAGGCGATCGCCTCGCCGGGAACACCGAGCGTGCTCGAGCAATTGTTGCCGCAACTTTCCGAGGAAGAGCGTCGCGTCTTCGAGTTGCTGCAGGGCGGCGCGTTGCTCGGCGTCGATGGAATTTCCGCGACCTCCGGTCTCGCGCCGGCCCAGGTCTCCGCCGCGCTCATGATGCTGGAGCTGAAGAAGCTCGTCGTGAAGCGCGCGGACGGCTCGTTCGAGGCGCGCTCCGGTTAGGGCGGCTTCATGACCGGGGTCAGCGCCCCTGGCTACAGCCTTTCGAATCGGCTCCCGGCACAAAAAAGCCCCGGCCGCGGGCCGGGGCTGCGAAGGGCGGGCAGCCCGCTCAATTGCCGGTCCGGATGCGCTCGGCCTCGGCCTTGGCGGCGGCCTCGCGCGCCTTGTATTCCTCAAGCTGCTTGGCCTTCTTGAGCGCGGCGTCTTCCTCGGCCCGGAGGCGGGCGACTTCGGCCTCGGCCGCCTCGGCGCGCTGGCGCGCAGCGAGCAGCTCTTGGTCCTCGACCGACTTGCCTTGGGAAATCATGCGCTGGCGCTGGGCCTCGGCCTGGGCGCGCTCGCGGGCGGCGGTTTCCTCCGCGACGCGACGCTCGTATTGGATCTCGGAGAGCCGGCGGTCCTCGCGGTTGCCCGCGATGCCGCCGATGATGGCGCCGGCGGCCGCACCCGCGGCCGCGCCTTTGCCGTCCTCACCGGACTGGTGGCCGATGATCGTGCCGAGAATCGCACCGGCCACGGCACCCGCGACCGCTCCATTTTCCGTATTGGAGCCGTCTGTGGCGCAGCCGGAGTTGAAGAAGCTGGTGAGCAACAGGGCCGACCCTGCGCTGACCGAGACGAAATGACGGTAACTGTTCATGGTTGTAGGTTAGGGAGTAGACTCAGCTCGGTACGGTTTGTTCCCCCGGCCGCTCAGCCCGGCGGCCAGCCCAACGCCCGCTGTCCCAGCATGTGAACATGCAGATGGGGAACGGTTTCCCCGCCGTCGCGTCCGTTGTTGATGACGAGCCGGTAGCCGGACTCGGCGATGCCCAGTTTGCGGGCAAGATTGGCTGCGGTCAGCAGCAGGTGCCCGAGCAGCGCCTGGTCCTCCGTCGTGGCCACCCCGACGCGGGCGAGGGCCTTCTTCGGGATGATCAGCAGGTGGACCGGCGCCTGCGGGTGGACGTCGTGAATCGCGATGCAGTGGTCGTCCTCGTGGACGAGCATCGCGGGGATCTGCCGGGAAATGATCTTTTCGAAAACGGTCATGGCGGGACTAGAGGAAGAACAGGTTCAGGTTGGCGTCGCGGCGCGAGCGGGCGGCGGCGAGGTCGCGGATGAGCGACAGCGATTCGTCGTATTCGCGTTGGCGGCGCGGGGTCCAGCGCCGGTGCGGGGGACAGTGCGCGCGACGGAGGTTGGTGACGAGCAGCGTCGATTGCGGGAAGCGCGCCAGCTGCTTCAAGCCCTGCATCAGGCCGGCGCGCGCAAAGAGCGGGGCGGCGCCGGCATCGTCCACGCCGGCGTCCCAGTGGAAGAATCCATGCTGCGTGCAACTGCCGCACAGCCGCGCGAACAGCCGGGCCGCGGCCGCGACGAAGGCCGGATCGTTGGGCGTGCGTTCCTCGGCTTCGCCCAGGCTCGTGCAGATGGCTTCGTCAATCTGCCGGGCGAGATAGAGGTCCTGGCCGGTCAGCGGCGCGAAGAGGGCGTTTAGAAAATGGAGCCGGCGCAGTTGCAGGGAGCGCGTCATTGCTTGGTCTTCGATGTATCGCCGGGGCCGCGCGGTGCAAGATTGCTGATTTCGCTGACGAACTCGGAGACGTCGCGGAATTCCTTGTAGACCGACGCGAAGCGCACGTAGGCCACCTGGTCCATCTTGCGGAGGCGCTGCATCACGTGCTCGCCGATCGCCTCCGTGGGGACCTGGTTGTCGTAGCGCGCCTCGACGGCGTCGATCACGTCCTCGACCAGCATCGAGATCTGCTCGGTGTCCACCGGGCGCTTGTGGCAGGCGGCGCGGACGGCGCTGATGAGCTTGTCGCGGAGGAAGGGTTCGTGCCGGCCGTCGCGTTTCACGACGACGAGCGTGTCGCGGACGAACTCCTCGTTGGTGGTGAAGCGGTGGCCGCACTCGAGGCACTCGCGGCGGCGGCGGATGGAGTTGCCGTCGCGGGCGATGCGCGAGTCGATCACCTTGTCCTCGATGGAAGTGCACTTGGGGCAGCGCATGGGAGGGTCAGTTCAGGGCCAGGAAGTTTTGCAGGATTCGCATGCCACCCTGGGTGGCGATGGATTCCGGGTGAAACTGGACACCGTGGACGGCGAATTGTTTGTGCTGGAGGCCCATTATTTCGCCGTCCGGCGACTCGGCCGTGATTTCCAGGCAGTCGGGGAGGGTGGGGCGCTCGACCAGCAGTGAGTGATAGCGGGTGGCCGTGAAGGGCGAGGGCAGGCCCCGGAAGACGCCGCGGTTGGAATGGGTGATGGGCGAAAGCTTCCCGTGCATCTGACGCGGGGCTCGGATGACCTTGCCGCCGAACAGCTGGCCGATGGCTTGGTGGCCAAGGCAGACGCCCAGTACGGGCTTCTTCCCGGCAAAAGTCCGGATGATATCGAGGCTGACACCGGCGTCGGAGGGAGTGCACGGCCCGGGCGAGATCAGGACCCGGTCCGGATTGAGACGCTCGGCCTCCGCGGGCGTGAGTTCGTCGTTCCGGAACACCCGCATGCTGACGCCCAGCTGGCCGAAATACTGGACCAGGTTGAAGGTGAAGGAATCGTAGTTGTCTATGACCAGCAGCACTTTTGGAAAACATACCCGGCCATTGACAGAGGGTCAAGCTTGCGGGCAGCTTTGACCCCTCGATGGCCGAGCACTTCCAATTGCTGAAGACCGACACAGCCACCGCGGCGCGGCGCGGGCGATTGCGCACCCTGCACGGGACGATCGAAACACCGATCTTCATGCCGGTCGGGACACAAGGCACGGTCAAGGCCCTGACACCCGCGCAAATCCGCGAGATCGGCGCCCAGATCATTCTCGGCAACACCTACCACCTCAACCTCCGGCCCGGTGCGGAGTTGATCCGGGAGCTTGGCGGGTTGCACCGCTTCATGGGCTGGGACGGCCCGATCCTGACCGACAGCGGCGGGTTCCAGGTCTTCAGCCTGGCAAAGCTGCGCGACATCAAGGACGACGGCATCGCTTTCCAATCCCACATCGACGGGGCGAAGCTCTTCCTCGGGCCGCGCGAGGTCATGACGATCCAGGCGAACCTCGGTTCGGACATCGCGATGGTGCTGGACGAGTGTCCCCCCTGGCCCTGCACGCGCGACGAATGCCGGCGGGCGGTCGACCGCAGTCACCGGTGGGCTGGCGAGTGCCGGCGGATCGCCACGGACAGCGGTTTCCTCGGCGCGGGCCACCACGTCTTTGCGATCGCCCAGGGCTCCACCTTCGACGATCTCCGGCGCGAGGCCGCCGAATCGCTCGCGGCGCTCGACTTTCCGGGCTACGCGGTGGGTGGCGTGAGCGTCGGCGAACCGGAACCCGAGATGCTCAAGCAGGTGGCCGCGACGACGCCGTTTCTCCCGGCGGACAAACCCCGCTACACCATGGGACTCGGGACCCCGCCGCAGATCCTGAAGATGATCGCGCTGGGCGTGGACATGTTCGACTGCGTGCACCCGACGCGGGTCGCGCGCAACGGCGCGGCCTTCACGCCCGACGGCCTCATCAACCTGCGCAACGAGCGCTACCGCACCGACCCGGCGCCGCTCGTGCCCGGGCTCGGCAACTACACCGAGAAATTCTCCCGCGCCTACCTCCGGCACCTGGTGATGGCGAACGAGATCCTCGCGAGCACGCTGCTCACGCTGCACAATCTCCACTTCTACCTCGACCTCATGCAGCAGGTCCGCACTCACCTCGAGGCGGGGGACTTCGCGGCCTGGAGCCGCGCGTGGATCTTGCGTTACGAGGCCGGGGAAGCGGAGCGCGCCTAGTCGAGCCCGACTTCGTTCGCACAACCAAGTTTGGGGCTAAATGCCCCGCACGCGGGGCGAGTTGCCGCGGAGTGCCTCCGGACTCAATCGCTGCGTAAGAATGACCAAGTCGTGCGCAGCGACCAGGGGATGGGCGCGGTAGTTTCGCGCCCCCATTCCCTCCTTGCGGCACCGAGTCCTCGGTGCCGGGCGCTCGCGAGCACCGGCTTCGTGCAGGGCCCGGAACCACCAAGAGGCGGGATCCCGCCGGTGCGACAGAAGCAAACCAAGTTAAACCTCAAAGCGATGAACTCACCCAAGTTCAAATTGGGCCTCGCAGCGTCGTTCATGACGCTGGCGATGTCCGGACCTATCATCGGGCAGACGGCGAATCCCGCGCCGGCGCCTTCCAACGAGGAGGTGCTCGTGCTTTCCCCCTTCGTGGTGGATGCCTCGGAGGACACCGGCAGCTACCAGGCCACCTCCACCCTGGCCGGCACGCGCGTGCGGACCGAACTGCGTGACGTCGCCTCCCCGATCAGCGTCGTCACGAAGCAATTTCTCCAGGACACGGGCGCGCGCAACACCCAGGACCTGCTCGTCTACACCACCAACACGGACGTCGGTGGCGTGCGCGGCAACTTCTCGGGCGCCGGCGGCAGCTCGACCTACAACGAAACCAACAATCTCCTCCGCCCGCAGACGAACACCCGCGTGCGCGGCCTCGACCAGGCGGACAACACCCGGGACTACTTCCTCACGGAAATCCCGTGGGACGGCTACATCGTCGATCGCGTCGACCTGCAGCGCGGCCCGAACTCCATCCTGTTCGGCGTCGGCAGCCCCGCCGGTATCATCAACACGAGCGTGAACATGGCGTCGTTCAAGCGCGCCTACACGGTCGAGAACCGCGTCAGCAGCTACGGCTCGCTCCGCACGTCGCTCGACCTGAACCACGTGCTCCTGAACCAGGAGCTCGCGTTCCGCATCGCGGCGCTGGACGACAACACCAAGTACGAGCAGACGCCGGCGTTCAACCACGACCGGCGCGTCTTTGGCGCCGTGCGGTACGAGCCGAAGTGGCTCGACTTCGCCAAGGGGCACACCTCGATCCGCGCCAACTACGAGCGCGGTGACGTGCGGGCCAACCGGCCGCGGTCGCTGCCGCCCATCGACGCGATCACGCCCTGGTTCCAGACCGGCTACATGTGGGGCTACGCCAACATGAACAAGATGCTGATCGACCCGACCACCACCTGGTACGTGTACGGCAACAACGCCGCCTACCCGAACAGCACCTATCCGTGGTTCCGCGAGGCCTTCCTCGGCCGCCTGATGAGCTCCAACATCGCGGGCTTCTACGACTACAACAGCTCCGCCCCCACCAAGACCATGATGCCCAATGTCGGCACCGCGCTCGGCCTCAACTCCAGCGGCGGCATCGACGGCACGATCGGCGGCATCATCTTCCAGCGGCCGTGGGGCATCAGCACGTACAACAAGTACGCGCGGGCCGTCGTCCCGGGCGGCAAGTACTACAGCGACCTCTCGCTGTCCGACCCGACGATCTACGACTTCTACAACCAACTCATCGACGGCCAGAACAAGCGCGAGTGGCAGAAGTGGAACGCGGCGAACGTCGCGGTCTCGCAGACCTTCTTCGACAACCGCGTCGGCTTCGAGTTCGTGTATGACCGCCAGCGCTACAAGGACGGCCAGATCGCATTCCTCAACGGCGACCAGTACCAGATCTCCGTCGACATCAATACCAAGCTCCTCGATGGCACGGCCAATCCGAATGCCGGCCGGCCGTACGTCGCCAACAGCGGCCAGTACGGCAACAGCCAGAACTACGTGAATCGCGACAACCTCCGCTTCACGGCGACGGGCGAACTGCGGGCCACCGACTTCCTCAAGCGGGATTCCCTGCTCGCGCGCATCCTCGGCGTGAACAACTTCACGGCCCTGATCTCCCAGGACAAGAAGCAGACGGACAACCGTGGCTTCTCGCGCTGGGCCTCCGATCTGGCCTTCACCGACACGACCGGTGGCGTGAGTGAAATCACCAACGGCGCCCGGCAGTACGACTGGATCGCCTACATCGGCCCCAGCCTGGCCAGCCGCTCTTCCGCCTCCGGGGCGTTCCTCAGCAACGTCACGGCGACGATCGATCCCCGCGGCTCCACCAGCGTGAAGTACTTCGACTCGCACTGGGCCGCCGTGGGCGTCAACCCGGGCGACCCCTACACGTACACGCTCCCGGACGGCACGGGCGGCGCGCTCGCCGACCACACCGGCACGCAGGCCGACAATCCCGCCAACTACGTCGGCTGGACGACCAAGAGCTTCCGCATCCTCAACGCGGATGCCGGCGACATCGACCAGCTGTGGTCCAGCGGCACCAAGGCCCTGAACCGCATCAAGTCCAAGGGTGTCGTCTGGCAGGGCCACCTGTGGGACGGCGCATTCGTGCCGGTCTTCGGCTGGCGCCGGGATGAGGTCTACAATGCCAGCTCCGACGCCCCGAAGGACGCCAACCGCGTCGCGAACATGGCCTACCGCGTCGACACTTCGGACGCGAACACCCGCAAGGCGGTCGGCGAATCCAAGAGCTGGGGCGGGGTGCTCCACCTCCCGCGCTTTCTCAAGGAGAAGATGCCATTCGCCAGCGACCTGAGCGTGTTCTACAATCGTTCGGAGAACTTCAAGGCCGACGCCCCGCGCGGCGACATCTTCGGCAACCAGATCGCGAATCCGCACGGCAAGACGAAGGACTACGGCTTCGTGGTCTCGGCGCTGGACGAAAAGCTCGCGCTGAAGGTCACCTGGTACGAGACCTCGGTGGAAAACGCCACGCTCGGCGCCGACAGCGCCGGCTTCTCCGGCTCGCTCTACTACGTCTGGGCCATCCCGTACTGGGGCGCGACGCACGCGCTCGCGGCGCAGGACGGCATCACGCATCCGCAGCCGCGCCAGGGTGACTGGGGCTGGCCGTGGAACGGCATCGCCACGCTGCCGGACGGCACGGCGGACGAAGCGCGCATCGGCGCCATCGTGAAGGACTTCTTCACGAACTTCCCGCTCGACCCGCACTTCGTCGACGAGTACGGCCTCGGCATGAACGTGGCGAAGATGCACTCCGCGAACATCGCGGACTGGTACGCCGGCGTGCCGCGGTTCACCGGCGCCGCCAACCTCGGCCTGCAGCCCGATTACGGCGGCCGGCTGAAGAGCTTCGGCACCGGTCCGGTTGCGTCGGTCGACACCACGTCGAAGGGCGTGGAGTACGAGTTTGTGTTCCGTCCGAGCAAGAACCTCAACCTCTCGGCCAACGCGTCCCGCACCGAGGCGTCCTACAGCGCCATCAGCCCGACGATCGACGAGTGGATCGACAAGTACACGAAGTTCCTCGCGGGCGACGCCGGCCTGATCCGCATCTGGGGTGGCGACACGTTCCGCACGACCTGGACCAACCAGGTGCTCGCGCCGTACTCCGTGCTCAAGGCGCAGATCGGTGGCACCGCGCCCGAGATCCCGCACTGGCGCTTCAACCTCGCGTCGACGTACTCGTTCAGTGAAGGCCGCCTCAAGGGCAGCTGGATCGGCGGTGCGTACCGCTGGGAAGACCGGCGCATCCTCGGGTACAAATACAACTCGGCCAAGGATGTCCTCAACATCGACCAGCCGTGGTATGGTCCGTCCGACGACCACTTCGACCTCTGGGTCGGTTACTCGCGCCGGATCATGAGCAAGGTCGACTGGCGGATTCAACTCAACCTCCGCAACGTCGGCGAGAACAGCCACCTGGTGCCGGTCACGATGCAGCCCGATGGCAGCGTCGCCCTCTCCCGTATCCAGGAAGGGATGACCTGGCAGATCACCAACACGTTCACCTTCTGACGAACGTTTCCATGCCGGCGGCGTCCTGGCGACGCCGCCGGCTTTTTTTGGGGCCCCGCCGGCCGCCGGGGACACGACGCGGGTCCACACTGCAGGCTCGCCAAGTCGCACCCCCTGTTATCTCCTCGCCCGCGACCCATGAGAATCCTTGTCACCGGCGGGGCCGGCTTCCTCGGCTCACATCTATGCGACCGTCTGCTGGCCGACGGGCATGAAGTGGTCTGCCTCGACAACCTCTTTACCGGCTCGAAGGCCAACATTGCCCATCTGGCCGGCAATCCGAACTTCGAGTTCGTCCGCCACGACATCATCGACCCGTTCAAGTTCGAGGTGGACCAGATCTACAACCTGGCCTGCCCGGCGTCGCCGCCGCACTACCAGTTCAACCCGATCAAGACGACCAAGACGTCCGTGATGGGTGCCATCAACTGCCTGGGTCTGGCGAAGCGGGTCAAGGCGCGCGTGTTCCAGGCGAGCACCTCCGAGGTGTATGGTGACCCGGCCGTCCACCCGCAGCCCGAATCCTACTGGGGCAACGTGAACCCGATTGGCAGCCGCTCCTGCTACGACGAGGGCAAGCGC